>NZ_JBANFL010000017.1:0-118693 GCF_037154135.1 Sphingobium aquiterrae | reverse complement strand
AACCATCGAAATGAGGGGTCCCTTTTAGACGCCGATCACCCCGCTAACGGGGTCCTTTTTGCACGCCGATCCACAATCCTTGAATTCCGCAGCCAAGGTCCAACCCTGCTGCTCAATAAACGCGCGCCCATAGGTAAGCTGCCGCTCGATGCTGTGCCCCTCTTTTTGACGAAGGGACGAGAAGCGCGCGTAGAGGTAGGCGGGCTTGGGGTTAGGGAATTGGTGATCCTGCTTTGCCATCATGGGACTGTCCTAAAAACACAGCGTTAGAAAACCGTGTAAAACCGTCACCACATTGGCGACGGTATGGAACAAGGCGTTGCTGGACAATGCGGCGCGGCCTTCGGGGGCGCTGGTCTATGATCCGGGCGGCGACGGCGCGGCGCTTTCACCCGATCAATATGCGCGGCTGAAGGAGGAGATGGAGGCGGCTTTCCAGGGTGCCGACAATGCCGGGCGGCCGATGCTGCTGGAGGGCGGCCTCAAATGGCAGGCGCTGAGTTTGACGCCGGCCGACATGGATTTCGTGGGGCTGAAGGCGGCGGCGGCGCGGGAGATTGCGCTGGCTTTCGGCGTGCCGCCGATGCTGATGGGGCTGCCGGGCGACAATAGCTATGCCAATTATCGCGAGGCCAATCGGGCGCTGTGGCGGCAGACGGTGCTGCCGCTGGCGGAGCGGATCTTGGGCGGGATCGTGCAGGGGCTGGCGGACTGGCTGCCGGGGGTGAGCCTGTGCGTGGATCGGGAGGCGATCCCCGAACTGGCCGAGGAGCGGCTGGCGTTGTGGGAGCGGGTGAGCGCGGCGGATTTCCTGAGCGCGGACGAGAAGCGGGCGCTGCTGGGGATTGCGGCGGTGGAGAGCGGGAGGATGGCATGAGCGCGATGGGTGATGGCGAGATGCTGGCGCGGCTGGTGGCGCAGGCGGAGGGCGATGGCGCGGACCTGGTGATGATCCGCGCGCTGGTGGAGGAGGCGAGCGAGGCGGGCGCGGGCCGGGCGCTGGAGCGGGTGGGGCTTTCGGATCGCGGGGCGGCGGACGATGTGAAGGAACTGCGCGAGCTGCTGCGCGCCTGGCGCGACGCGAAGAAGAGCGCGCGGACGGCGGCGATCGGCTGGCTGGTGCGCGGCGTGCTGGCGCTGCTGCTGATCGGCATGGCGGTGAAGCTGGGGCTGTTCGACCTGGTGCGCGGGTGAGCGGCGGGGGCGGGGCGGTGCGCTTTGCCGGTTATGCGGCGATCTTCGACCGGGTGGACCGGGGCGGGGACGTTGTGCGCAGGGGGGCCTTTGTTGGGATCGCCGGGCGGGCGGTGCCATTGCTGTGGCAGCATCGGCCCGAGGCGCCGATCGGGATGATCGAGCGGATGGCGGAGGATGTGCGGGGCCTGAGGGTGATCGGGCGGATTTCCGCGCGGACGGCGGCGGGGCGGGACGCGATTGCGGCGCTGCGGGCGCGGCGGCTGGATGGGCTGTCCTTCGGCTATCGGGTGCGGGAGGCGCGGGGTACGGCGCCACGGGAACTGGTGGCGTTGGATTTGCTGGAGGTGAGTTTGGTGAGCGCGCCGATGCAGCCATTGGCGCGGGTGGAGGCGGTGGAGGATAGCGCGGATTTATAGGGTGGGAGGGCTGGGGGCGATTAGAGCATCGTGTGGAAAAGTGGGAACCGGTTTTCCGCAAGAAACGATGTGACAACAAAAGAAGAGAGCGCGTGACTTGAGTCTGACTAAACGCAGCGCGCTCTCATAGCGGCCATTTCCTTTTCCGTCATTCTGACGGAAGTCAGGATTCATTGGCGCAAAGTTGCGTGGATGTTCCGGCGCCTGCGCTCCTGGATCCCGGATCAGGTCCGGGATGACGAAAGGGGGGAATGTCGCCTCTCCACCCGGACCATCCGCCCACTGTCTACACGTCCACTGCCTAAATCCCCATCCAGCTCAGTCCGTTGGGCAGCGTGTCGGCGCTATAGTCGATCTGGAGGACGCGGCGGCGGGTGGGGTAGCTGGCGGCTTCGGAGGCGTGGAGGATGGGCGTGGCATAGGCCCAGATGTCTCCCGCGGCGGCGAGGCAGGCGTGGGTGCCGCATTGTGTGACGAGATCGGGGATGTCCGTTTCGGGCACGCGGCCTTGGCGGTGAGAGCTGGGGGCGATGAGCAGCGGGGCGTTGTCCATGCTTACCGGATCGAAATGGATGCGCAGTGTGACCATGCAGTCGAGCAGGGCTTGCGGCGGGGCGACATGGGGGATGCCGTCCTTGACAGTCCATGGACCGAAGCCGGGAGTGTCGATGCGCGACTGGACGGCGATGGTGCGATCCTGATGCCAGGCGAGCGACCAGTTGTTGTGCGCGGATTTGTCGAACAGCAGGCAGCGGACGGGGTGTGTGGTTGCGCCGAGATGCGCGGCGGCGTGGCGGCCGATGATGCCGCTTGCCTCCAGCATCGGGCGTAGCGCGGGATAGCGGGTGATGCGGATACCGGGCTTGCCGGTGTCGATTGGTTTCAGGGTGGCGAGGAGCTTTGAGATGGCGTCGTTATCGAGCGCGGCGGGGATGTGTTGGGCGCCGTCTGTGGCGAGGGTGAGCGGGGGCATGACATTGGGTTAACCTTTGGCCTTGCGGGATGGAAGCCGTCTTGTGCGCCTGCGTGGGTAGGTGCCCAGTGCGCGAGGGGGGGGCGCCTGAACTCTGGGTTCCTGCCTGCGCAGGAACACGGGGACGGGCATTTCAGGATTTTGGTGTGGGCGGTCCATTTGGGCCGCCTTTTTTCATGTGGGAGACAGGCATGATCGAAGTGAAGGCCGAGGGACTGGAGGCGCGTTTTGACGCGATTTTGCAGGAAGAGCGGGTGGCGGCGCTGGAGGCGGACTTGGGCGTGTTGAAAGGCCAGGTGGAGGATGCCCGGCGCGCGGTGCTGCGCCCGGCGTTGGATGGCGTGAAGGGGGTGGGGATCGATCCGATGCGGACGGCCTTTGTCGACCGTTATCTGCGGCAGGGGCTGGAAGCGGGGGTGGAGCTGAAGAGCTTTTCCGGCGCCACCGGGGCTGCTGGCGGCTATGCGGTGCCGCGCGAGATCGACCAGATGATCGATGCGGCGCTGAAGGGCGCTTCGCCGATCCGGTCGGTCGCCAATGTGGTGAAGACGGGGAGCGCGGGTTATCGCAAGCTGGTGACGAGCGGCGGCGTCGTGTCCGGCTGGGCGAGCGAGACGGGGGCGCGGGCCGAGACGGGGACGCCGACCTTCAACGAGATCGCCCCGCCTTCGGGTGAGTTGTACGCCAATCCGGCGGCGAGCCAGGCGATGCTGGACGATGCGCAGTTCGATGTCGAAGGCTGGCTGGCCGGGGAGATCGCGCGCGAATTCGCGGTGGCGGAAGGGACGGCGTTCGTCAGCGGCAATGGGACGAACAAGCCCAAGGGCTTCCTGACCTATACGACCACGGCGGAGGCGGACGCGGTGCGGGCGTTCGGTTCGCTGCAATATGTGGCGTCGGGCGCGGCGGGCGGCTTTGCGGCGTCGAGCCCGCAGGATCGGCTGATCGACCTGGTGCAGTCGTTGAAGGCGCCCTATCGGCAGGGGGCGGTGTTCGTGATGAATGCGGCGACCTTGGCGCGCATCCGCAAGTTCAAGACGAGCGACGGCGCGTTCCTGTGGCAGGCGTCGCTTAGCGTCGGGCAGCCCGACACGCTGCTGGGCTATCCGGTGGTGGAGGCCGAGGCGATGCCGGATGTGGCGGCGGACAGCCTGTCCATCGCTTTCGGCAATTTCGCCGCCGGCTATGTGATCGCCGAGCGCAACGAGACGAGCATCCTGCGCGATCCCTTCAGCAACAAGCCGTTCGTGCATTTCTATGCGGTGAAGCGCGTGGGCGGCGCGGTGGCGAACAGCGAGGCGATCAAGCTGATGAAATTCGCCGCGAGCTGATGATGGGGATGAAGTTCGTTCCATAAAGCTAACTCGTCACCCTGAACTTGGTTCAGGGCCTATTTCTCTCCACATTCCGGGCCACCCGGAGGCGAAATGGATGCTGAAACAAGTTCAGCATGACGACTCTATGTGACGAACTTCATTCCAGATGACGAACGACCCACGAAGCCGGGCGGCACGCTGAGCCGCCCGGCTTTTTTACATGGCATTCAGGATGGGCGGGAGCGGCGGATGGCGGTGGAAGAACAGGAGCCGGAGGGCGAGGCCGTGCCTCTGGACGCGGTGAAAGCCTATTTGCGGATCGAGACGGCGGGGGACGATGCACTGCTGGTCGGGCTGGTGCGGGGTGCGGTGGCGCTGTGCGAGCAGTTTCTGGGGCAGTGGCTGATGATCCGGGAGGCGCGCGAGACGGTTGCGGTTTCCGGGGAATGGCGGCGGCTGGAAGCGCGGCCGGTGCGGGCGATCCTGTCCGTCATGGGGATCGATGCGGCGGGGGCCGAGATGGCGTTGCCGGTGGAGAGCCATGCGGTGGATATCGATGCCTCCGGCGATGGCTGGGTGCGGGTGCGTGGCGTGCCGGGAATCGGGCGGGTGGCGGTGCGCTATCTGGCGGGGATCGGCGAGACGGGCGAGGCGCTGCCCGAGGCGTTGCGGCAGGGGGTGATCCGGTTGGCGGGCGACCAGTATCTGCGGCGCGGTGGGGCGGAGGGCGACCAGCCGCCGGCTGCGGTGACGGCGCTGTGGCGGCCCTGGCGCAGGATGCGGCTGGCATGAGGATGGCGGGGCTGGAGGCGCGCGGGCGCGCGGCGGCGGAGGCGCGGGCTGCCGCGCGGCGGGTGGCGATGGCGGCGGCGGTCATGGCGCAGATGCCAGGCGTCGGTGCGCGGGTGGAGGGGGATGCGGTGATCCTTTCCGGCGTGGGGCTGATGGCGCGGCGGGCGCGTGATCCGTGGCTGCGTAATCCGGCGCTCTGGATGCAGGAGGACGGGATATGAGCGCGGAGATCGCGGCGCGTGGGGCGGTGCTGGCGGCGCTGCGGGACCATGGCGGGCTGATGGCGGTGCTGAACGGCGTGCATGACGGCGCGCCGGTGCAGGCGAGTGCCCCTTATGCGGTGGTGGGCGAGGCTATCGGCAGCGAGTGGGGCACCAAGGATGCCGACGGATGGGAGGTCCGCGTGGGGCTGAGCCTGTTCGACCGGGCCGAGGGCAGCGGGCGGCTGGGCGAGATGATGGCGATGGCGGATGCGGCGGTGCGCGGCATTGGCGCCATGGCGGGGTGGGAGGTGGGGAGCATCGTCTTCCTGCGATCCCGCGCGGTGCGGCGGAGCGCGGCCGAGCGCGATGGCGGCGGGTGGAGCGCGACGCTGGATTACCGGCTGCGGATGCTGCGGGCGCTTTGACAATTTGGGAGAATGGCGATGGCAATCGAGAAGGGTAGCGCGTTCCTGCTGAAGGTCGGGAATGGCGGCAGTCCGGTGAGCTACGAAACCGTGGCGGGGATGCGGACGACGCAGATGTCGGTGGGCGGCGAGGCCGTCAATGTGACGAGCAAGGACAGCGGCGGGTGGCGTGAACTGCTGTCGGGGGCGGGCATCAGGTCGGTGAGCGTGTCGGCGGCGGGGCTTTTTACCGGGTCGGCGGCGGAATTGCGGGTGCGCGGCCATGCGCTGGCCGGGACGATCGAGGATTATGAGCTGAGCTTCGAGAGCGGGGAGCGGATGCGCGGGCGCTTTCTGGTGACGCGGCTGGACTATGCCGGGGATCATAATGGCGAGCGCAGTTACACGATGAACCTGGAAAGCTCCGGGCCGGTGGTGAGCCTGTGAGCGGGGTGAATGTTGCGCGCGGGGAGGCGGCGCTGGTGGTGGATGGCGCGGCATTGCGCCTGCGGCCGAGCTTTGCCGCGCTGGTAGCGGCGGAGGGGGAATTGGGATCGCTGTTCGCGCTGGTGGAGCGGGCGGCGGCGGGCGGGCTGACCCTGGCGGAGATGGTGGGGCTGTTCTGGCACTGCATCGTCGATCCGCCCGAGGGGATGACGCGGGAGGCGCTGGGCGAGGCGATGCTGCGCGGGGGACTTGCGGCGGCGACGCCGGTGCTGGGGACGATCCTGCGGCAGATATTGGCGGGACGCTGAAGGTGCTGGCGGGCGGCTTTGCGCAGGCGGCGGGGCGGCTTTCGGGCATGGCGGCGTGGCTGCTGGGGTGGCGGCCGGGCGACTTCTGGGCGGCGACGCCCGATGAGCTGGCGGCGATATGGGCGGTGGCGCGGGGTGGGGACGGGGCGGGCGTGCCGCCCGATTCCGGCCAGATCGCGCGGTTGAAGGAGATGTTTCCCGATGGATGAGGAAATCGACAGCCTGGTGGTGCGCGTGCGTGCCGATACCCAGGGCTTTGCGCGCGACGTGGCGACGATGCGCGACGGGCTGGAAGGGCCGCTGGCGGCGGGGGCGGACCGGGCCGGGCGGGCGATCGAGACCGGGCTGCTGCGCGCGGTGCGGACGGGGCGCTTTGGTTTCGAGGATTTGCGGCGCGTGGCGCTGGGCGTGCTGGACGAGATTGCGGCGTCGGCGGTGCGGTCCGGTGTCGGCGCGATTGGTGGTGGAGGATCGGGTGGCTTGCTGGGGCTGGGCGTGGGGCTGCTGGGCGCGGCGCTGGGCCTGCCGGGGCGGGCGACGGGCGGGCCGGTGGCGCCGGGGCGGGCCTATCTGGTCGGCGAGCGGGGGCCGGAGATGTTCGTGCCGACGAGCAGCGGGCGGGTGGAAGCCGGGCAGGGTGGAAGCGGCGGGCGCGACGTGCGGGTGAACATCACCGTGAACGCGGCGGGCGGCGATGCGCCGCAGGCGCTGGCGCGCAGCGCGCGGCAGGTGGCGCGGGCGGTGCGCGGCGCGATCAATCAGTGACAGGAGGGCGGGCGATGGGGTTCTGGCTTGCCGGGGAACGGCAGGGGCAGGAGGCGGGCGTGGTCAAGCGCTTTTCCCCGCCTTTCTGGACCGTGAATTTTCCACGGCCGATGATGGCGGCGGTGACGACGAGCGCGCCCGATGCGTTGCGGGTGGATGCGATGTTCTGCGGATCGGGCGATCTGGCGGGGCTGATCTGGGAGGCGGAGGACCGGATCGACCATGTTCTGCTCGCTTATGACACGCGGCGGGATTTTCGGGCCTGCACATTGCGCTTTCATTGGCGGAGTGCGGGGGTGAAGGCGCTGGATGTCGTGCATGGACCGACGCTGACGATCGAGGGGCGGGACGCGGCGGGGAGCCCGCGCAGCTGGTTCGTGCGGCTGTGGAACTATGCCAGTGGTGGCCCGGAAGATTCTGATATCGTGCTGGATTTTGGTGCGCTTGAGGGTGGCTTCACGCTGCCGGGGGAGGCCGATCCGTTGTGGGCGGGCGATGTCGACCGGATGTTCATCTCGCTGGTGGCGCCGGGCTATGATGCGGGGGATGCGCCCTTTGCCGCGCCGGTCGAGGGATGGGTGGAACTGACCGGCATCGCCTGCGACGGGTCGGGATCGGTGCTGGGCATCGGCGACGTGATGGTGCCCGAACATGGGCTGTCGATGGCGACCGGCTATGACGACTGTTTCAACCAGACGCCGGAGCGGGTGCTGCGGACGATCGTGGCGCTCGGCTATCGCGGGGCGATCAACCATTATGTGGGCATGAGCCATTATTTCCGGCTGGTCCGGGTTGACGGGGCATGGCTGGCGGATGCGGGGGGCGGGGCGATCAATGGGCCTTGCGCGGCGTGGCACCGGGATTTTGCGGCGCGGGCGGCGGCGCTGGGCTTCGACGTCATCTGGTCGCTCTCCTATGAATTGCTGGACACCCATTGCCCGGAGGCGTGGAAGCAGCGGGCGGCGGATGGCGACCCGGCGCTGACCGGGTGGGAGCCGCCGTCCACATTGCTGTCGCCGGCGCATGGCGGGGCGATGGCGTATCTGCAGGGGGTGGCGCGGGCCTTTGTGGCGATCGGCGTGGCGGCGGGGCTGGCGCCGCGCTTTCAGGTGGGTGAGCCCTGGTGGTGGATCATGCCCGATGGACGCATCTGCCTGTATGACGATGCGGCGCGGGCGGCATTGGGTGGCGCGCCTGTGGCCATTCCCGATATGCGGGGCGCGCTGGACGGGGCGCAGGCGGCGCTGCTGGATGCGGCGGGGGCGATCCTGTCGGCATCGACGGCGGGGCTGTGTGCGGCGGTGCGGGAAGAGGCGCCGGGGGTGGTGACGCATCTGCTCGCCTATCTGCCGACCATCCTTAACCCCGAAATGCCCGAGGCGAAGCGGGCGAACCTGCCGGTCGGATGGGCGGCGCCCGCCTTCGATGTGCTGCAGCTGGAGGATTATGACTGGGTGACGCAGGGGCGATCCGCGCTGACCCGCGCGGGCGTGGCGGCGGCGACGGCGCGGCTGGGTTATCCGGTCGAGGAGCAGCATTATCTGGCGGGCTTCGTGCTGGCGGCGGAGGATGCCGGGCAATGGGCGCGGATCGCGCAGGCGGCGGACGCGGCGGTGGCGCGCGGGACGGCAACGACCTTCATCTGGGCGCTGCCGCAGGTGGCGCGGGATGGCTTTACCTGTTTCAGAATGGATGGAGATGGTGCCATGCAAGCCTTTGATGATGTGGTCTTTCCCTTGTCCATCGGCGGGCAGGCGAGCGTGGCGCCGCAATTTTCGACGCGGATCGCGGAAGGGATTTCCGGGCATGAGCGGCGGAGCAGCGAGTGGGCGGATGCGCGGTTGAGCTTCGACGCTGGGCCGGGGGTGCGATCCGAGGCCGATCTGGCGGAACTGGTGGCGTTTTTCCGGGCGCGGCGGGGGGCGGCGCGGGGCTTTCGCTTTGGCGATCCGTTCGATGACCGCTCCTGCGCGCAGGGGCTGTCGCCGGGAGTGCTCGATCAGCGGCTGGGATTGGGGGATGGCGCCGTGAGCCAGTTCCAGCTGTGCAAATATTATGGCGAGGGGGCGGAGCCGCAGCAGCGGGTCATCACCCGGCCGGTGGAGGGCAGCATCCGCGTGGCGGTGGATGGGATGGAGAGGACTGGCGGGTGGACCCATGCCGGCAAGGGCGTGATCGCCTTCGATGTCGCGCCCGCCGAGGGCGCTGTGCTGACGGCGGGGTTCCGCTTCGACGTGCCGGTGCGCTTTGCCGAGGATCGGCTGGAGATCGGCCGGGCGACTTTTGCGGCGGGCGAGGCGCTGTCCGTGCCGCTGGTGGAAATCCGCGAATGAGCGCGGCAGAGATATTGGCGCAGCCGCTTGCCGCGCTGGCCTTTTGCTGGCGGCTGGCGCGGCGCGACGGGGTGACGATTGGCCTCACCAGCCATGATCGCGATCTTGCGGTGGATGGCCTCGTCTATCGCGCGGCGCCGGGCATGGTGCCCTCTGCCGTGCGCTGGGGGACGAGCGCGAGCAGCGAGAGCATGGACGTGCGCGGGATGATCGGCAGCGATGCGATCAGCGATGTCGATCTGGATGCGGGGCGGTGGGATGGCGCGGCCTTGTGGCTGCACCTGACCGAATGGACCGATCCGGGCGCGCTGTGGCTGGAGCTGGCGCGGGGGACGATCGGTGCGGTCGAGCGGGCGGGCAATGGCTTTACCGCCGAACTGGTCGGGCCGTCGGCGGTGCTGGACGAGGCGGTTGCGCCGGCGACGTCGCCCGATTGTCGCGCGGCGCTGGGGGACGGGGCGTGCCGGGTCGATCTGGCGCTGCGGCGAGCGATGGTGTCGGTGGTTTCGGTGGAGGATGCCCAGGTGGCGATTGCGGGCGGCGGGCTGGTGGAGGGGCCCTATGTCTTTGGCACCTTGCGCTGGCTGACGGGCGAGAATGCAGGGATGGCGCAGGCGATCGTCGCATCGACGGGCGGACAGGTGACGCTGACGGACCCGCCGGCCTTTGCCGTGCTGCCGGGGACGCGGGCGATGCTCACCGAGGGGTGCGACAAGCGGATCGAGACCTGTGCCGCGCGGTTCGGCAATGCGATCAATTTCCAGGGCGAGCCCTATCTGCCGGGCAATGACCTGCTCACCCGCTATCCGGGGGCCGGATGATGGCGCGGCGGGGGGAACGGATCGCGGCGGCGGCGCGGCAATTGGTGGGTGTGCCGTTCCGGCTGCATGGGCGGTCGGCGGAGGCGGGGGTGGATTGTGTCGGGCTGGTGTTGCTGGCGATGGCGGCGGCGGGGCGGCTCAGGGCTGAGCCGGGGCGCTATGGGTTGCGTGGCGGGGATGCGGAGACTTTTGCGGGCTGGATGAAGGCCGCGGGGTTGCGGCGGGTGCGCAAGGGCCGGCCGGGCGACCTGATGCTGGTGCGGCCGGGGCCGGCGCAATTTCACCTGATGATCTGTGTGGAGGGCGGCACGGTGCATGCCCATGCGGGGCTGCGCCGGGTGGTCGAGATGCCGGGTGCGCCGCCATGGCCGATCATCGGCCGGTGGCGGGACGGGCGATAAGCGAACGGGAAGGGATAGCCGATGGCGACGTTGATCCTGACGGCGGTGGGCACCGCCATCGGCGGGCCGGTGGGTGGCGCGCTGGGCGCCTTGCTGGGGCGCTCGGTCGACCAGATGGTGCTGGGCGGGGGGAGCCGCGAGGGGCCTCGGCTGAGCGACCTGCAGGTGCAGACATCGACCTATGGCAGCCAGGTGCCGCAGATATTCGGCACGATGCGGGTGGCGGGCACGGTGATCTGGGCGACCGACCTGCGCGAGACGAAGACGAAGAGCGGCGGCGGCAAGGGGCGGCCGAGCGTCACCCAATATAGCTATGCGGCGAGTTTCGCGGTGGCGCTGTCGGCGCGCCGGGCGATGGCGGTGGGGCGGATCTGGGCGGACGGCAATTTGTTGCGGGGGAGCGCGGGGGATTTCAAATCGGAGATCGGGGCGTTTCGTTTTCATGACGGGAGCGGGGATCAGCCGCTCGATCCGCTGATCGCGGCGGCGCAGGGGATCGCGCAGACGCCGGCGCATCGCGGCATCGCCTATGTGCTGTTCGAGGACTTGGCGCTGGCCGATTTCGGCAACCGCATCCCCTCGCTGACATTCGAGCTGATCGCCGATGATGGCGAGGTGGAGATCGGCGCGATCGCGCGGGCGCTGAGCGGTGGCCGGGTGACGGGCGAGGATGCCGGCGCAGTGATGGGCTATGCGGCGAGTGGCGAGAGCATGGGTGTCGCGTTGCAGCCGTTGGTCGAGGCGGAGGGGCTGAGGCTGTGTCCGGGCGAGGATGGGCTGGTGCTGAGCGGGCGCCGGACGGGGGATGGCGATGTGGTTCGGCGCGACAGGCTGGTGGCGCGGATGAATGGCGCTGTGGGGGACGCGTGGCGGCTGTCGCGGCAATCGGCGGAGGCGGTGCCGGTGCGGCTTTCGGTGCGGCATTATGATCCGGCGCGCGATTATCAGGCAGGCATCCAGAAGGCGGTGCGGCCCGGCCCCGGGCGCAGCGAGGCGAGCATCGAGATGCCGGCGGTGATCGGCGCGGCGCGGGCGCGGACGCTGGCGGATCGAAGGCTGGCGCGCGACTGGGCGGGGCGGCGGCAGATCGACCTGACGGGCGACTGGAGCGCATTGCCCTATGCGGCGGGGCGGCTGGTGCAGGTGGAGGATGAGCCGGGCTTGTGGCTGGTGGAAACGCAGGAATGGGATACGGGCGGCGTTGCGTTGCACCTGCGACGAATGGCGCAGGGCGGGGGGCTGGCGGTGCCGGTGTCTTCGGGATCGGCGGTCAGTCAGGCCGATGTCGTGCATGGGCCGACGACCCTGCTGCTGGCCGACCTGCCGCCGCTGGATGATGCCGCGCCTGTGGCTGCGACGATCGTGGCCGCGGCGGCGGGAGCGTCTGCCGGCTGGCGGCGGGCGGCGCTGTTCACAGTGGCGCCTGCGAGCGGCATTGCCGAGGATGCCGGGCAGACGGCGCCGGCCGCGACTTTGGGGCAGGTCGTCACGCCGCCGGGGGATGGTGCCACGACGCTGTTCGATGATCTTTCGTCCATGGATGTCGAACTGCTGGCTGACGACATGGTTTTGATGGCGGCGGACGATGCGGCGCTGGGGCAGGGGGCGAACCTGTGCCTGGTCGGGCGCGAGCTGGTGCAGTTCGGCCGGGTGCAGGCGACCGGGCCGCGCCGGTTCCGCCTGACGCGGCTGTTGCGCGGGCGGCGCGGGAGCGAATGGGCGTGCGCGGGCCATGATGCGGGCGAACCCTTCCTGATGATCGACGCCGAGCGGCTGGCGGCAGTGCCGGCGAGCGCCGTGCATCCGGGCGCGACGCTGAGCATGATGGCGATCGGCATCGGCGATCTTGTGCCGGCGGCGGCGAGCCTGGCGATCTCCGGCGAGGCGCTGATCCCGCTGGCGCCGGTGCATCTGCATGTGACCCCTGATGGCGTGGGCGGGCGCAGGATCGGCTGGACCCGGCGGAGCCGTGCGGGCTGGCGCTGGAACGATGGCGTGGATGCGCCGCTGGGCGAAGAGGGTGAGCGCTATGCCATCACCGTGACCGATGGCGCGACGGTGGTGCGGACCGCCGAGAGCGCGGTCGCCGAATGGACCTATGATGCGGGCATGGCGGCGGCGGACGCGGCGGCGGGGTTTGGCGGGCCGCTGGTGCTTTCCGTCCGCCAGCTCGGCACCTTCGCCATTGGCCGGGCGGCGACCGTCGCGCTGACGGCGTGACCTATGGCCTGACCTGTAAGGTTTGACTGACATGGAGAATATCGATGGCTGACGACAATAGTCCCCGCCTGCTGCTGCCCCTGCTGCATGCCGGGCAGGCGCAGAAGGAGCTTTTCCATAACGAGGCGCTGATGCGGCTCGACCTGCTGGTCCATGCGGCCGTTGCCAGTGCCGGTCTGGCGACGCCGCCGGTGTCGCCCGGGATCGGACAATGCTGGATCGTCGCTGCGGGGGCGACCGGCGACTGGGCGGGGCAGGAGGGTGCCATCGCCATGTGGAGTACCGGTGGATGGCGCTTTGTCGCCGGTCGCGAGGGGATGCGCCTGTGGGTGACGGATCGGGCCGCCGCCATGCAGCATGACGGCGCCGGATGGGATGACGAAGCGATGCGTGCGGACGGCTTTTACGTGAACGGGGATAAAATCATCGGTGCCCGCGCGTCCGCCATCGCCGATCCCGGCGCGGGCGGCGCCACCGTGGATGCCGAGGCGCGATCCGTGATTGTCCAGATCCTTTCTGCGCTGCGATCGCACGGCCTTGTCGCCAGTTGATCTTTGCTGCGCCGCCCACCGGTTCCACCGCGGCGCAAGAAAAAATTGTCGTGCATCCGGGCGCTTCAAGCCGTTGCGCAAGGGAAATAGCCCGCACAACTGCGGCATTTATGCAACAATTCAGGCATTTGCGTACTTGCCATGAAACTTTCCCGAAGCTAGAGGATTACAGCAGTCCTTCGTGACACTTTTGAAAGGGGAAGTTTATGCGGAAGCTCGCACTCGCTGCAGCGCTTGCTACCACCGCGCTGGCCACTCCGGCCTTCGCTCGCGACAATAGCTGGTACGTCGGTGCCGATGCTGGCGCGATGATCGTGGAAGACACCGATCTGACGGTCATCAACAAGATCGCCACTGCCAACTACAACACCGGCTTCGACGTCGATGGCGTCATCGGTTACGACTTCGGCGGCTTCCGCCTCGAGTCCGAAGTTGGCTTCCGTCGCGCATGGACCGACAAGGTCTCTTATGTGAACCCGGCGATCGACAGCACGCGCGGCAACATCCGTTCGCTCAGCTTCATGATCAACGGCCTGCTCGACTTCGGTCCCGATGACGGCCTTCAGGGCTTCGTCGGCGGCGGTGTCGGCGTTGCACGCACCTATATCTACACGCTGAACACCGACGATTCGGACACCGGCTTTGCCTGGCAGGCACTGGCTGGCGTGCGTTATCCGATCACCAGCCATCTCGATGCGTCGCTGAAGTATCGCTACTTCCAGCATCCTGACCTGGGTATCGTGACCAGCAATGCGCTGGGCCCGATCGGCGCCGGTCGTGACGTCGACGCGAAGATGAAGTCGCACAGCATCCTGGCGGGTCTGAGCTACAACTTCGGCGAACCGGCTGCTCCGCCGCCGCCGCCTCCCCCGCCGCCGCCGCCTCCCCCGCCGCCTCCGCCCCCGCCGCCTCCGCCGCCGGTGGCAGAATGCACCCCGGGACCGTATATCGTGTTCTTCGAATGGGATAAGTCGAACATCACGCCTGATGCCGCGACCATCCTGGACAATGCGATCACGGCTTATGGCAGCTGTGGTGGTGCGCAGGTCATGCTTGCCGGTCACGCTGACAAGTCGGGTTCGGCTTCGTACAACGTCGGCCTGTCGCAGCGCCGCGCTGACTCGGTCAAGGCTTACCTGACGTCCAAGGGCATCGGCGAAGGCGTGATCGCGACCGAAGCGTTCGGCGAAAGCCGCCCGCGCGTCGAGACTGCCGACGGCGTCCGCGAACTCCAGAACCGTCGCGTGGAAATCACCTACGGTCCGGGTTCGGGCAACTAAGCTTCGCTTCAATCCCCGGTGGATTGACACAGGCGGATTGATGCAATGGATGGGGCCGGTCCTTCGGGATCGGCCCTTTTCTTTTTGGGCGCCTGCTTTTTTTCGGGCGGTTGCGCGGATCGCTGCGGATGAGCGCCGATCCGGGATCGGCATGGTGGCGGAAATGTGCCGCGGCGCTGCCGGCCATGGGCGAAACGGGGGCGATCTTCCTGCCCATTGCCTGCTGGCAGGTGAGGATGGCGGCCCGATTGGGGCGTTCCGGGCGACCGGCAAGATGGGGCCAAGCGGCTGTCTTTGCGTGGATATGTCGGGGCGGTGATGTGGTTCGGTATATCCCCTGCGGCCTCGGGTGTGCTGCAACATGGGGCGTGACAAGCGGCACCTATGGGGGCAACATTCCGGCGCCTGCCGCGTTCTCCCCCAGCGGATCTGATTCTCCAGAGGAGCCTCCCTCATGACATTCCCGAAGCTCGTCCATCTTTCCCTGCTCGCGCCGGCGGCTCTGCTTGCCGGTTGTGCCACGGCATCCGGACAAGACGCAGCACCGCGCGCGACGGCGTCGCTGCTGGCCGCCGATGGGACGCCGCGCGGCACGGTCGCGATCACCCAGGACACCCATGGCCTTGAGGTGACGGTGAAGGCGCTGGGCGTGACGCCGGGTGTGCATGCCGTCCATATCCACACGACCGGCATGTGCGTGGCGCCCGACTTCACCAGTGCCGGCGGCCATTGGAACCCGACCGGCAAGCATCATGGCAGCGAGAATCCGCAGGGCATGCATATGGGCGACATGCCCAACATGACCGTGGGCGCCGATGGGACCGGCACGCTGACCTACACCATTGCCGGGGGCATGCTGACCGGCGGCGCGACGCCGTTGCTGGATGCCGATGGCGCTGCTGCGGTGATCCATGCCGGGCCGGACGACATGAAGTCCGATCCCGCGGGCAATGCCGGCGGGCGGATCGCCTGTGGCGTGCTCTCCCTCGGCTGATCGGGGATAGCGGTGCGGCAAGATGAGCAGCTCTGAGGCGGGAGAGGCTGGGGAGGCCGGTCGCATGGGGCCGGCCATGCCTGCCCGCATCCTGCCGGCCCGCATCCTGTTCGTCTGTCTGGGCAATATCTGCCGCTCGCCCATGGCCGAAGGGGCGATGCGCCGGGTCGCGTCGGACCGGGGGCTGGCGATCGAGATCGATTCCGCCGGGACGGGATCATGGCATGTCGGTGAGCCGCCGGACCCACGGGCGCAGGCGACCGCGCGGCGGCATGGCGTCGACATTGCCGGTCTGCGCGCGCGCCAGGTGCGGGCGCGCGACTTTCTGGATTTCACCCATGTCGTTGCGCTGGACGGCCAGAATTTTCGCGACCTTGCCGCGTTGCGCCCTCGAAACACGCAGGCGGAACTGACGTTGTTGCTGGATTATCTGCCGGACCGGAAAGGACAGGGGGTTCGCGATCCCTATTTCGATGCCGACGAAGGGTTCGAAACGGTCTGGGCCGATATTGTCGAGGCGGTGGAGGCCCTGGCCGATCGGCTTGCCGGCATGGATGCGTTGAATGCCGATCGCTCCTAGTCATCTGGAACTGAAATGCGTTCGTCATGCTGAACCTGTTTCAGGGTAGCCGAGGCGGGTGATTCGGCTGCGCATTACGCCTCCCGGTGGACCGGAATGTGGGAAGGAATAGACCCTGAACCACGTTCAGGGTGACGCGCTTTCGATGGCATGCACTGCGTTTCCATCACACGGGCGCGGTTTGCGATCCGATTGCATCGGGTCAACCGCTCTATGCTTTTGATGTGACGCATTTTCCGAGCCGTCAGGTGATGCCGCCTGGCTGGAAAATGGCCTAGCGCTCCGTCAGCCGATAGCGTTCGGCCAGATGATAGACCGCGCCTTCGCTCCCCAAAATGCTTTCATAAAGGCCGAATTCCCGCACCGCGAACGGTGGCGAGGAGAGGCCGCCATGGGCTGCGACGAAATCGTCGAGCGGGCCGGTGCCGCGGTTGGCGCGGGCGAGGGTGATATGCGGCAGATAGGCCCGCATATCCGGCGCGACCCCGGCGTTGACGCAGGCGCGGTCGACGCTGCGATGGAGCCGGCCGACCTCGTCATGCGGCTGCACGCCGGCCCACAGCGCGTTCACCCGGCCGCGCTGGTCGAAGCTGCCGACGCCATGCAGGGCAAGGGTGAACATCGGGCTGGTTATCCGCGCGAGGGCATCGGCAATGTCGGCGGCGCGATGACGATCGACCTCGCCGATGAAGCGCAGGGTCAGGTGCAGTTGATCGTCGCCCTGCCATCGCGCGCCTTCCACGCCCTGCATCAAGCCGAGCAGTTGCACGCGGATGGCGGCGGGTGGGCGTATGGCGACGAACAGCCTGTGCATCGCGACATGTTAGAACATCGTGCGGGAACGGGGGAACCGGTTTTAGGACCGATCGCCATTCAACCCATGTCGGACGAGTCACCTGCCGCGCTTCAATGGCTGCGCTCCGGTGCTAGGACGAATCGACATTCAACTCTCTTGAATGATTGAGCTATGTTTATTCCAATTCGTCATGCTGAACGTGTTTCAGCATCCATTCCTCCACATGCGCGATGGCTTCAGGAGGTGCGATAGATCCTGAAACACGTTCAGGATGACGATGGTCCTGGCTGTAACCAACCTGCCCTCTTCTGAATGTCGATTCGTCCTAGGCAATCACCCTTTTGCCCTGCGGTCGTCCGCGGCTCCGGCTCGACCTGACCCGAATGGCGATCGATCCTGGTCGCGTCGGATTTAACGCCGCGCGCTCCGGGGCGGTTTCCGTGCCGCCATTTCCGCGCCGTTGGGCGTTTCCGCCCGGCGCGACATGGCCCCGGAGTTTTTCCCCGCCGGATGACTTCATCGGGCGGCGCGGAAAATGCGGAAACCGGAAGGGGGATGGCGCATGATCCGTTTCATGCCGATCGGATCATGGCGCCAGCGCCCTTGCCCGGGGGAAAGCGATCGGTCCGCTTTTTCGCACCAGTCCGCTTTTCCTTGAAAGCCGGCGGCATACGCACGATAATGGGGGAAAGGACGGCGGCAATCATGCCGGCGTCAGGGAGATATCTTCTCATGGCGAACTGGTCTGATCCCCGGCCGAACATGGTCGGCATCGGCACGGCAGCGGGCACGCAGGCCGAGCGTTTAGACGCTGGCCTGCGCAGCTACATGCTCTCGGTCTACAATTATATGGCGAGCGGCGTGCTGTTGACCGGCCTTGTCGCCATGTTGTTTTCCTGGGGCGGCGCGAATTCGCCGGCCGCGCAGGTGCTGATGGCGCCGGGCATTTTGAAATATGTCATCATGTTCTCGCCGATCCTGTTCGTGATGGCGCTGAGCTTCGGCATGTCGCGCATGTCGACGGGGACCGCGCAGGCGGTCTTCTGGGGTTATGCGGCGGTGAACGGCCTTGGCCTTTCCGCGATCTTCCTCGTCTATACCGGGCAGTCGGTGGCGCAGGCCTTTTTCGCGACGGCGGCGGCGTTCGCCGGCCTCAGCCTTTTCGGCTACACGACGAAGCGCAACCTGTCGGCCATGGGCGCCTTTCTGGTGATGGGCGTGTTCGGGCTGCTGATCGCGATGGTGATCAACATCTTCCTGAAGTCGACGGGCATGGAACTGGCGATCAGCATGCTTGGCGTGCTGATCTTCGCGGGGCTCACCGCCTGGGACACGCAGCGCATCAAGTCTGAATATGCTGTCGTCGCCGGCACGGAATGGGAAGGGAAGAGGGCGATCAACAGCGCGTTGTCGCTGTATCTCGACTTCATCAATATGTTCCTGTTCCTGCTGCGGCTGATGGGCAATCGCGACTGATCGCGATCCTGCACGCTTTCATGCCATGCCCCGGCGCCTCGATGTGCCGGGGCATGGCGCCGGAATATGGTGTTGCGGGAAGCGCTCCGGCGATGCACCGGCCATTCCGGTTCCGGCCATGATGGCCCCGGCTCTTGCGGTCATCATGCCCGCAGCGTCCGTCAGGCGGATATGACCCATGGTGACGACGACCTCCATCGGCGAACTCAACGACCGGGCGCGGGATGTCTTTCGCCTGGTGGTGGAGAATTATCTGGGCACCGGCCTGCCGGTCGGCTCGCGCACGATCAGCAAGCTCGCGCTGCTCAACCTGTCCCCCGCCTCGATCCGCAACGTCATGCAGGATCTGGAGGAACTGGGCCTGCTTGCTGCGCCGCACACCTCGGCCGGGCGGATGCCCACGGAAACCGGTCTGCGCCTGTTTGTCGACGGCATGATGCACACCGCGGAGCCCTCGCTGGAGGAACGCCGCGCGATCGAGGGCAGGCTGACGGAGGCCGGCCCGATCGAGGAGGCATTGTCGGCGGCGACGATCGCGCTTTCGGGCCTGTCGGCCTGCGCGGGGATCGTCATGGTGCCCAAGCGGGAGCCGATGCTGCGCCAGTTCAGCTTTGCGCCGCTCAATGGCGGGCAGGCGCTCGCCGTGCTGGTGGGGCGCGACGGATCGGTGGAAAACCGGGTGATCGACCTGCCCGAAGGCGTGACCCCCAGCCAGCTCAACGAAGCGGCGAACTATATGACGGCGCGGCTTTCCGGCCTGACATTGCGCCAGGCGCAGGCGCGGATGCGCAGCGAGCTGGTGGACGACCGCGAGATGCTGGACGGCGTGGCGCGCGATCTGGTGGAGCGGGGCCTTGCCATCTGGTCGGCCGACAGCGAGGATCGGCCGGTGCTGATCGTGCGGGGACAGGCCAATCTGATCGATGACGGCATGGCGGCCGACCTGGAACGGGTGCGGCAATTGCTGGACGAGCTGGAAGGCAAGCAGGAGATCGCCCGGTTGCTGGAAAGCGCGCTGGCGGGCACCGCGACCAAAATCTTCATCGGATCGGAAAACAAGCTCTTTTCCTTGTCGGGCTCATCGGTCATAGCGGCGCCTTATCATGCGAGCGACGGCCGCGTGGTCGGCGTGGTCGGGGTGATCGGCCCGACGCGCTTGAACTATGCCCGCGTGATCCCCATGGTGGATTTCACCGCACAGACCCTGTCGAGATTGATGAAATGAACGAAGACCAACAGATCGAAAATCCGCAGATGGCCGAGGATGTGGCCGAGGCGACCGGCGCTGCCGGTGCGGCCGAAGACGCGCTGGGCGCGCTGGAAAGCCGCCTCTCGACCCTGGAAGACGAGCTGGCGACCGCCAAGCAGGACGTGCTCTATGCCCATGCGGAGACGCAGAATGTCCGCCGCCGGCTGGAAAAGGAACTGATCGACGCGCGCGCCTATGCCGCCACGGCCTTTGCCCGCGATGTGCTGTCGGTGTCGGACAATCTGACCCGTGCGCTGGCCGCCATCCCCGCCGACCTGCGCGAGGACGAGAAGATGAAGGGCCTGGTGACGGGCCTTGAGGCGACCGGCCGCGAACTGGAGAGCGTGTTCCGCAAGAACGGTATCGAGCGGATCGAGGCGATCGGCCAGGCGCTGGACCCCAACAAGCATCAGGCGATGATCGAAATGCCGAGCGCCGATGCCGCGCCGGGCACCATCGTGCAGGAAATGCAGGCCGGCTACATGATCAAGGATCGCCTGCTGCGCCCCGCGCTGGTGGCGGTGGCCAAGGCGCCGGAATAGGCCCTGCCAGGCGGGAGGCTGGACATCGGCCTTCCTGGAAGTACGTAACAGGAAAGGGCGTCTCCGCTGGCCGGAGGCGCCCTTTTTTGCGTCTGGCACGGGGCGCTTTGCCGGCGGATGCGCGGTCGGGCATATCTCATGTGATCACGAAAGATGCATTAAGATATATCTCAACTCTTGACCTTGGGCAATTTTAAGATATATCGTGAGTCAAACAAGATGCACCAAGGAGTATATATGCATTTCTTTCGACAATATGATCCGCGCGGTTGCTCGCCCATGGGGCGGGGCTGGGGCGGGCCCGGCGGGCGCCATGGTTTTGGCGGCGGCCGGCACGGCCATGGCGGACATGGCGGCCGCGATGGTCCCTTTGGCGGCGGCAGGGGCGGGCGCCGGCGCCTGTTCGGCGGCGACGAGCTGAAGCTCATGCTGCTCAACCTGATTTCGGTGGAGCCCCGCCACGGCTATGACCTGATCCGCGAGATCGAAGCGCTTTCGGGCAGCGCCTATGCGCCCAGCCCCGGCGTCATCTACCCCACGCTCACGCTGCTGACCGACATGGGCTATATCAGCGAGCAGCCGGGCGAGGGCAGCCGCAAGCTGTTCGCGATCACGCCGGCGGGCACCGCCTTCCTTGAGGAAAACCGCGATACGCTGGCCGACGCCATGGAACGGCTGGAGGCGCTGGCGAAGATGAGCGAGCGCACCGATGGCGCCCCCATTCGCCGTGCGATGCAGAATCTGGCCATGGCCCTGCGCACCCGCCTTGAAAAGGAAGGCGCCGATGCCGACACCATGCTGGACGTCGCGGCCCTGATCGACGAGGCGGCGAGCAAGATCGAAAGGTTGAAGTGATGGCAAGCGCCACGGCACAGGTGCCGACGAAAAGCGGCAGCCGCTACCTGCAGCAGCTCTGCAAGCATTGGAGCCACAAGTTCGAGACGGACTTCGATGCCGAGCGCGGCACCATCGCCCTGCCGATCGGCACGGCGACGATGGTGGCCGCGCCCGACAGCCTGAACGTCACCGTCACCACCGACGAGGCGGACGGGCTGGACAGGCTGAAGGAGGTGGTCGCCAGCCACCTCGACCGCTTCGCCTTTCGCGAGGCGCCGCTGACTTTCGACTGGCGGTGAGAGGGCGGGGCGGCCCGGTGCCGCCCATGGGCCCGATTGCCGGCGCATCTTCTGCCCGCATTCCACAGCCCGCATCCCTCTGGCGGTGACGGGATTTCTCCTTATGCTGCCGGGCAGCAAGGGAGATATTGATGCGCCATTCCGTTCCGGCCGTGCTGGCCGCCATGCCGTTCGTCCTTGGCCTTTCCGTTTTCGGCCCGTCCTTTCTCGATACACCGGCATCGGCCAAGCCCATGGAGGGGCCCGCAGCGGCGGGCCTCAACGCCCGGATCAGGGGCGACATGCCCGGACTGATGACGCTCTACCGCGATCTGCATGCCAATCCGGAACTGAGCGGGCAGGAGGTGAAGACGTCGGCGAAGCTGGCGGCGGAGGCGCGGCGGCTGGGCTTCACGGTGACGGAGAAGGTGGGCGGCACCGGTGTCGTCGCGGTGATGAAGAACGGCGCCGGGCCGGTGCTGATGATCCGCGCCGACATGGATGGGCTGCCCGTGGTCGAGCAGACCGGGCTGCCCTTTGCGTCGAAGGTGCGGGCGACCACCGATGACGGGATCGAGAGCGGCGTCATGCACGCCTGCGGCCATGATACCCATATGACGAGCTGGGTGGAGACGGCGCGGCTGCTGGCGTCGATGAAGGACGCATGGTCCGGCACGCTGATCATGATCCTGCAGCCCGCCGAGGAGACCGGGCGCGGCGCGCGGATGATGCTGGAGGACGGGCTGTTCACCCGTTTCCCCAAGCCCGAATATGCGCTGGCCTTTCACGATGCCGCCAATTTCGAGGCGGGGAAGATCGCCTATACGCCCGGCTATGCGCTCGCCAATGTCGACAGCGTCGACATCCTCGTGCGCGGCGTGGGCGGCCATGGAGCCTATCCGCAGACGGCAAAGGACCCGATCGTGCTGGGCGCGCGGATCGTGACGGCGCTGCAGACGCTGGTCAGCCGCGAGCAGGACCCGCAGGACCCCGCCGTGGTGACGGTCGGCTCTTTCCGTGGCGGCGCGAAGCATAATATCATCCCCGACGAGGCGACGCTGCTGCTGACCGTGCGCAGCTATTCCGACGAGACCCGCAGGAAGCTGCTGGACGGCATCGCCCGCATCGCCAAGGGCGAGGCGATCGCCGCCGGGGTGCCGGAGGACCGGATGCCGGTGGTGAGCGTGAAGGACGAGTTCACGCCCGCGACCTACAATCCGCCGGAATTCGCCGAACAGACCGCCGCCCTGTTCAAGGCGCATTTCCCCGCCAGCCAGGTGGTGCGTGCGCCCGCGGCCATGGGCGGCGAGGATTTCGGCCGCTTCTACCGCGCGGACAAGAGCATCAGGAGCTTCATCTTCTGGGTGGGCGGCGTGCCGGCCGCGCAGATGGCGAAGGCGGCGAAGGGCGAGGCCAGCCTGCCGTCGCTTCACAGTCCTTTCTGGGCACCGCAGGCCGACGCCGTCATCCCCGTGGCAAGCGAGGCGATGACGCTGGCGGCGCTGGACATATTGGCCAAGGGCCGGAGCCGATAGCGGCCGGGCGGTGAAACGGAACCTTCCGGCGCCATAATCGTTGATTCCCGGCCCAGGAGGAGAGGCCGGATGGCGCAGCGCCACAGCATGGACGAAGAGGACCGGTCCGGTATCGACCCCGATGAGGAACTGTCGGCCGGGGGTTCTTCCAGCGGTGTCATCCTTGCGATCATCGTCATCGCGGTGCTGCTGGCCATTGCCGCGATGATGATGTTTCCGGACCGCGATCGTTATCATGACAATGAGGCCGGGACACGCGCCGCCCAGTCGATGGACCGGAGCGCGACGGCGCGTGACGATGCCGCCGCCAGGGCCGGCGAGAAGATGCGGGGCGGGGCGTTGCGGCACGAGGCGTTACGCAACGGGATGGGGCGCAACGCCGGTTGAGGCCATTGCCCGTCCATCATCGCCCGTCCATCAGCGCCCGCCTGCCAGCGTCCGCCTCCATCATGCCGTGCCTGCGCATCGCGGCGCGAAACCGGAAATCGCACGCAATCGCCGGCATTCAGAGAATCTTTGCCAAATCCCGTCATGATGGCTGCGGGTGTCGGATTTCCTGACATCGCTGTGTAAAGAACAGCGCGCCGGACCACGTCCTTTCCGCGCGTGCGACGGGATTGTGGACCAACCATGATACGCCTTTTCAAGCATTATGTGCCGCATGCCGTGCTGCTGCTGGGGCTGCTCGATTTCGCGCTGCTGCTGTGCGCGGCCGAGGCCGGCTGGGTGCTGCGCGCGCGCCAGATCGGCATGGATGTGGACTATGTGATGAACCGCATCGGGCCGCTGTCGAGCTTTGCCATCGCGCTGCAGGTGGCGATGATCGCGGTCGGCGTCTACGGCACGGAGGCGTTGCAGTCGCTCCGCTTCGCCATCGCGCGCCTGCTGGTCGCGGTGTCGCTGGGCGTGCTGTTCCTTTCCGTCATGCATTTCCTGCTGCCGGAGATGACGCTGTGGCGCTCCAACTCGCTCTACGCCATGGGGCTGTCCTTCGTCTTCCTGCTGGCCGTGCGCATCATGCTGGGCTCCATGCTGGGCGGCGAGGCGTTCAAGCGGCGGCTGATCGTGCTGGGCGCCGGGCCGCGCGCCGACCGCATCCGCCAGCTGGAGGCGCGCAAGGGGGCGGGCTTCCTTGTCGTCGGCTATATCGGCATGAATGACGGGCCGCAGCTGATCCCGGAGGCGATCAACCGCAGCGCCATCTACAATCTGTCCGATTTCGTCGTGCGGCTGGGCGCGAGCGAGGTCATCCTGGCGCTGGAGGAACGGCGCAACGCCATTCCGATGGCCGACCTGCTGCGCATCAAGACGACCGGCGTGCATGTGAACGACCTGTCGACCTTTCTGGAGCGGGAGACGGGTCGGGTCGACCTGGACAGCGTCAATCCCAGCTGGCTGATCTTTTCCGACGGTTTCTCTGCCAGCCGCCGCCTGTCCAGCATCGGCAAGCGGTTGTTCGACATCGCCGCCAGTTCGGCGCTGCTGATGCTGACCGGCCCGGTGATCGCGCTGGCGGCCATATTGGTGAAGATGGACAGCAAGGGGCCGGCTTTCTACCGCCAGCAGCGCGTCGGCCTGTTCGGGCAGGAATTCTGGATCACCAAGCTGCGCACCATGCGGCAGGACGCGGAAGTCGCCGGCCAGGCGCAATGGGCGGAAAAGGACGATCCGCGCATCACCCGCCTCGGCTATTGGCTGCGCAAGCTGCGCATCGACGAGCTGCCGCAGACCTGGACGGTGCTGAAGGGCGAGATGAGCTTTGTCGGCCCGCGCCCGGAGCGGCGCCAGTTCGTGGACGATCTGGTCCAGCATCTGCGCTATTATGCCGAGCGGCATATGGTGAAGCCGGGCATCACCGGCTGGGCGCAGATCAACTATCCCTATGGCGCGTCGATCGAGGACAGCCGCAACAAGCTGGAATATGACCTCTATTACGCGAAGAACTATACGCCATTCCTCGACCTGCTGATCCTGATCCAGACGGTGCGCGTCATCCTCTGGCCCGAAGGCGCGCGCTAGGGGGCGATGGCGATGAACGCCGCGCTTCTTTCCATCGGAGACTGGGGGCACGCTTTTGCCGCCGCCCTGTTCGCCGCGCTCGCCATCTGGGTCGCGCGCGGGCGCGACGGCAGCACGCAGCGGCTGCTGATCGTCATCGCGCTGCACATGACGGCGCTGTGGGCGCTGTGTACGTCGTTCAGCGGCGCCGGGCGGATGCTGTCCGACCTGACCGAAAGCCTACGCAACGCCGCATGGCTGCTGGCGATGTTCGTGCTGCTGCGCCGGGGCGAGGCGGCGGGGCAGGGGCGGTCGCGCGGCATATCCGCGCTCTATGCCGTCGTGCTGGGGCTGTTGCTGCTTCAGAATGGCGTCGATGTGCTGGCGCAGGGCGTGGCGACCGATGCGCCGGAGCGGTTGCGGATCAGCCATCTGGCGCTGGTGCTGCGCATGATGGTCGCGGTGGCGGCGCTGGTGCTTGTCCACAATCTTGTCGCTTCTGCGCCGCGCCGGCATTCGCCCTATGCACTGCTGATGGCGGCGCTGGCGGCGATGTGGACCTATGACCTTGTCAGCTATGCCTTCGCCTATGCCACCGACGGCGCCGGGCAGGAGCTGACGGCGCTGCGCGGCCTTGCCATGGCGGCGCTGGTGCCGGTGATCGCGATCGGCGCGCAGCGCAATGGCGACTGGCGGCTGACGTTGTCGCGCACGGCGACATTCGGATCGCTCTCCCTGGTCGCGGTCAGCCTGTATGTCATGCTGATCGTGCTTGCGCTGGTGGCGATCGACATGGTCGCGGGCCCCTGGGCGCGCATGGTGCAGATCGGCGGCGTCTTCATGATGGCGGTCGTCGCGATGCTGCTGCTGCCCTCCGCCCGGTTCAGGGCGCAGCTGAAGGTGCATGTCGCCAAGCATTTCTTCCAGCATCGCTACGATTACCGGCTGGAATGGATGCGCTTTACCGACACCATCGGGCGCCCCGGCGAGGAGGCGGTGCCGTTCCACAGCCGCGTGGTGCAGGCGGTGGCCGACATCACCGAATCCCCCGCCGGCCTGCTGCTGCTGCGCGAGGAGGATGGGACGCTGGGCCTGCAGACGGTATGGAACTGGGCCGATCCGCTGCCGCCGGGCATCATGCTGGACAGCGCGCAGGTGGGGGCGCTGGAACAGAGCGGCTGGATCATCGATCTCAAGGTGGCCCGGCAGGGGGAGGCGCCATGCGCACTGCCGCAATGGATGCTGGACGATGCCGGCGCCTGGGCGCTGGTGCCGCTCATTCATTTCGACCGGCTGGCCGGCGCCATCCTGCTCGCCCGCCCGCGCGTCGACCGCCGGCTGGACTGGGAGGATCTGGACATGCTGCGCGCGGCGGGGCGGCAGGTCGCAAGCTACATCAGCGAGGCGCAGGGGCAGCAAGCGCTGGCCGATGCCCGCAATTTCGAGGAATTCAACCGCCGCTTCGCCTTCATCATGCATGACATCAAGAATCTGGTCAGCCAGCTGTCGCTGCTCAGCCGCAATGCCGAGCGCCATGCCGACAATCCGGCCTTTCGCGCCGACATGCTGCTGACCCTGCGCGAATCGGTGGGCAAGATGAACGACATGCTGGCGCGCCTGTCCCAGCATAACCGCGCCCGGCAGGAGGAACCGCGCGCCATCGGCTTGCGCGGTATCGTGGATCAGGTGGTGCGGTCGCGCGGGAGCCAAGGCGTGGTGGAGGTGAGCGGCACCGCGCCGATGGCCCGGGCCGACCTAGCGCGGGTCGAGCAGATCCTCACCCATCTGCTGCAGAATGCGCTGGAGGCGAGCGCGCCCGGCGACCCCGTCCACATGCGGCTGGGCCGGCAGGGCGACCATGCCAGCATCGAGATCGCCGATCGCGGCTGCGGCATGAGCGCCGAATTCATCCGCTGCGAACTGTTCAAGCCCTTCGTCTCCACCAAGCCGGGCGGTTTCGGCATCGGCGCGTTCGAGGCGCGCGAACTGGCCCGGACGATGCATGGGCGCATCCTGGTGGAAAGCCGGCCGGGCGAGGGGAGTTGCTTCACGCTGCTGCTGCCCATGGCCGCGGCGAACATCGCCCATATCGAGGAAAAGGTGGCCTGATGGCGGATATGCGCCCCAAATTGCTGATCGTGGAGGATGATGTCGGGCTGCAGCGGCAGCTGCGCTGGGCCTATGAGGAGTATCAGCTCTTCATCGCGGGCAATCGCCAGGAAGCGGTGGAGATCATGCGCGCCGAAGCGCCCGATGTCGCGACGCTCGACCTTGGCCTGCCGCCCGACCCCGACGGCACGAGCGAGGGCTTCGCGACGCTGGAGGAGATGCTGCGGATCAGGCCGGATGCGAAGATCATCGTCGCGTCCGGCCATGGCGCGCGCGAAAGCGCGCTGCGGGCGATTTCCGGCGGGGCTTATGATTTCTACCAGAAGCCGGTCGATATCGACGAGCTGGGGCTGATCGTCGCCCGCGCGTTCCATGTCCACCGGCTGGAGCGAGAAAATGCCCGGCTGGCGTTGCAGGGGGCGGAGGACAATCGCGTGCTCGGCCGCATGATCACCGCCGCGCCGGAGATGCTGAAGGTCGCGCGCACCATCGAACGGGTCGCGCTGGCGGATGTGTCGGTGATGCTGCTGGGGGCGAGCGGGACGGGCAAGGAATTGCTGGCCCATGGCCTGCACGATGCGAGCCCGCGCCGCGAGGGCGCCTTCGTCGCCATCAACTGTGCGGCGATCCCCGAGACGCTGCTGGAATCCGAGCTGTTCGGCCATGAGAAGGGCGCCTTCACCGGCGCGGTCAAGACCGTGCAGGGCAAGATCGAGCAGGCGCAGGGCGGCACGCTGTTCCTGGACGAGGTCGGCGATATCCCGCTGCCGCTGCAGGTGAAGCTGCTGCGCTTCCTGCAGGAGCGGGTGATCGAGCGGGTGGGCGGTCGCCAGCCCATCGCCGTCGATACCCGCATCGTGTGCGCGACGCACCAGAATCTGGAAGCGATGATCGTGGCGGGCAGCTTCCGCGAGGATCTTTACTATCGCCTTGCCGAAATCGTCGTGCGCATCCCGACGCTGAAGGAACGGGCGGGCGATCCGGCCTTGCTGGCCCGCCATTTCTTCTCCCGCTTCGCGCCGTCGATGAACCCCGCGATCAAGGGGCTGGCGCCCGACGCGCTGACGGCGCTGGATGCCTGGGCCTGGCCGGGCAATGTCCGCGAGCTGGAAAACCGCATCAAGCGCGCGGTCATCATGGCGGAGGGCAAGCTGATCACCGCCGCCGACCTCGACCTGGAAACGGTGGAGGAGGGCGCGGAGATCATCAATCTGAAGGCGGCGCGGGAGATTGCGGACCGCCGCGCGATCCGCCGCGCCATCGCCCGGACGCAGGGCAATATCTCCGGCGCGGCCAAGATGCTGGGGATCAGCCGCCCGACGCTGTACGACCTGCTGCGGCAATATGAGATGCAGGACTGACGGGATGCGCATGCGTTTTCTGGTCGCCGGGGTGCTTGCGCTCGTGGCCGCCCCCCCCTTGCACAGGGCGCTGGCCCATGGGCGGGACGATGCGCGCGCGCTGCTGGCGCGCGGGCTTGCGGCGCTGGACGCCGGGCAGGCGCGCACGGCGCGGATCGACCTGATGAACGCGATCAAGGCGGACCCGGACTGGCCGGTGGCCCACATCGCGCAGGCCCGCGCTCTGCTGGAACTGGGCGACGGGGCCACGGCCGGGACGGAGATCGCGCGCGCGCGGACGCTGGGCGCGCGTCCGGCCGCGAGCCGCCACCTGATGGCCCATGCGCTGCTGTTGCAGGGCCGCCCGGCCGAAGCACTTGCCGAAGCGACGGCCGCCGATGCAATCCCCGGCCAGCGCGCCTATGCCGCGCGCATCGCCGGCAATGCGTTGCAGGCGCTGGGGCGCGGGACGGAGGCCGGCGCGGCGTTCGACCGGGCTCTAGCGCTTTCGCCCCGCGATGCGCAACTCTGGGCGGATATCGGCCGCTTCCGCCTGGCCAATGGCGATGTGGCGGGCGCGCTGGACGCCGTCGACCGGGCGCTGGCGCTGGATGGCGAGGATGCCGGGATCATGACGCTGCGCGCGACGATGGTGCGCGCGCAATATGGGCTGGTGGCGTCCCTCCCCTGGTTCGAGCGGGCATTGGCGATCGACCGGGACAATGTGCCGGCGCTGACCGAATATGCCGCGACGCTGGCCGATACGGGGCAGGCGCGGGCGATGCTCTCGCTCAGCCGCCGGGTGCTGGCGCTCGATCCGGGCAATGCGCGGGCCTATATGATGCAGGCGGTGATGGCGGTGCGATCGGGCAAATATGCGCTCGCCCGCGCCCTGCTGGAACGGACCCATGGCGCGCTGGACGGTGAGCCGGCGACGATGCTGCTGCGCGGCGTGCTGTTCCTGCGCGGGGGCAATGCGACGCTGGCGGCGGAGCCGCTGGGGCGGCTGGTGACGTTGCAGCCCTTCAACCAGCGCGCGCGGTTGCTGCTGGGGCGGGCGCAATATGATGCCGGGATGTTCGGCACTGCCGCCGGGACGCTGGCGCCGCTCGCCGCGCGCGCCGATGCGGACAGCTATGCGCTGCTGCTGGCGGCGCGGGCGCTGGAGCAGGCGGGCGACCGCATCGGCGCCGAAGCCTTGCTGGCGCGGGCGTCCCGGCCGGAGCGCGGCATGGCGACGCCCTTTGCCGAGGCGACGGGCGACGCGCCGGCCGATACGACGGTCGCTGCGCCCAATATCGCCTATATCCGGGGCCTGATCGCGAGCGGGCAGGCGGGCGCTGCCATCGTCCGCGCGCAGGCGTTGCTCGCCGCCAATCGGGGGGCGCCCGATGCCGCTATCGTGCTGGGCGATGCCCTGTCCGCCGCCGGGCGGCATGGCGAGGCGGCGCGCGCCTATGAAGCGGCGGCCAATATCCGCTTCTCGCAAAGTGCGGCGCTGCGCCTGATCGGCGCATGGCGACTGGCGGGGCAGCCCGCCCGCGCGGCCAATGTGCTGTCGCTCTACCTCAGCCAGAACCCCGAAAGCCTTGAGGCCAGCCGCCTTGCGGCCACGGCTTATCTGGGTGCGGAGCAATGGGATCGGGCGATCAATGCGCTGGAGGCGATCCGCGCCCGTACCGGCAATGGCGACGGGCTGCTGATGGCGAACCTCGCCTGGGCATGGCTGGGTGCGGGGGATGCCGACAAGGCGCTGGTCTATGCCAGGGCGGCCTATCGCCTGCGTCCGGCCGATCCGATGGTCACGGATGTCTATGGCTGGGCGATGCTGCAGGCCGGGGGTGGCGGGCGTGGCGCCATCGACCTGCTGGAAAAGGCTGCCGCGCTGGTGCCGGGGCAGCCGCTGGTGCAGCTGCATCTGGGCAGGGCCTATGCCGCGGCGGGCATGAAGCGGGAGGCGTTTGCGGCGCTCAGCCTGTCCGCAGGCACGCCGGGCTTCGTGCAGCGGGATGACGCAAAGGCGGCGCTGGCCGCATTATAGCGCGCGGCGCATCATAAAGGTGCCGGGGCCGTAGGATGCGACCCCCTCGACATGGGCAAAACCGTGCGACGACCAGAATCCGTCCGCGCCGTTGACCGCGACCAGCGTGATATCGCGAAAGCCCGCCGCCCTGGCATGCGCCGCGACCAGCGCCAGGATCTCCGTGCCCGCGCCGCTGCCGCGCGTGCTCGGGAGCAGGGCGATGTCGTGCAGATAATAGCCGTCCGCCGCGTCGGGAATGCCGCCCAATGGCGCATTGAGCGCGGGCGGGCGATCGCGCAGCCAGGGATGGCTGACCAGAAAACCGGCGACCTGCCCATCCTGTGCGAAGGCGAAGCAGCCCGCCGGATAGAGCGCCAGCCGCTCGGCATAGACCGCGGCCGTCTCCGCATAATCCCCATGGACCGTTTGGGAAATGGCCGTGACCGGCGCGATGTCCGCCGGGCGCATCGCGCGCCATTTTCCCGTCGGCATCGCCATGGAGGCTGCCTTTTCAGGCGTCCTGCCTGGCCTGCAGATCGTCCAGCGACACGCCGATGCGGCGCATCTGCGCGGCGACGGGGGGCCAGATATTTTCCAGGAAATGCGCGCGTTCCGCCGTCCGCAGGCGCCGCGCAGCACCGGGCGCGACGAACATGCCGACGCCGCGCTTCACCACGATCAGCTCATCGTCCTGAAAGCTCTGATAGGCTTTGGCGACGGTCAGTGGATTGGCGCCCTGTTGCGCGGCAAAGGCGCGGACGGAGGGCAGCATGTCGCCATCCTTATACTCGCCATCCAGGATGGACGCGGAAATCACCTCTCTTAGGCGGAGGTAGACGGGCTTGGAATCATCGGCCATAGCTGCATCAGTGGCATAATACAGCGCGGCAGGTCAAGTCGCGATTGGGGATGCATCCCGCCTGCTGGCAATTATCTTTCCCAGGTCGAGACAATCTTGTCATATTCTGGCCTTGGCCGTTCGCTTTGCGTAGTATTCGCGCTGCCGATGAAGATGAACCCGGCGATCCGTTCTTCCGCCGAGCCAAATGCATCGCGCACCGCCGCATTATAGCTGGGCCAGCCGGTGAGCCAGCCGCCGAGGAAGCCCATCGCATGGGCGGCATGCAGCAGGTTCATGATTGCGGCGCCGACGGACAGCTCCTGTTCCCATATCGGGATATGGCTGTCGCGCCTGGGCGAGGAGATGGCGACCACCAATGTCGGCGCCTGATGCGCGAACTGGTGCATCGCCTCGATCTCCAGCCGCCCGGCCTCCGGCTTTTCCGCGCGATAAGCGTCTTCCAGCAGGGTGGCGAGCGCGGCGCGCTGCTCCGTCGGCACGATGACGAAGCGCCAGGGGAACAGCTTGCCATGGTCCGGCGTGCGCGTGGCGACCTCCAGCATGGTGCGCAGCTGCGCGTCGTCGGGGCCGGGCGCGACAAGGTCGCGGGGCTTGCCGGAGCGGCGGGTGCGCAACAGCGCGAGCGGATCGGAGCGGTCGTTGAACATGCCCCAACAGATGGCGGCACGCGCCCCGCCGCGCAAGCCGGCAATGTTTGAAATTATGTTCTTCACACGCGCAATTTTCGCGCTAGGCTCATGGGCATGGGGCAGGCGCCCGGCCGCCGCCCGGCAGGGACAATCGATAGGAAGAGCGCCTGATGGCAAAGACAGATGCGGGCCAGCCGGACACGCAGGGCGCGGATGGCATGTGGCTCGGGCATCCCAAGGGGCTGTTCCTGCTGTTCTTCGGCGAGATGTGGGAGCGCTTTTCCTTCTACGGCATGCGCGCGCTGCTGATCTTCTACCTCACCAAGCATTTCCTGTTTTCCGACCGCGACGCCAGCCTGACCTATGGCGCCTATATGTCGCTCATCTACATCAGCCCGCTGGTGGGCGGCTATCTGGCCGACCGCTATCTGGGGCAGCGCAAGGCGGTGCTGTTCGGCGGCGTCACGATCGCCGCCGGGCACCTGCTGCTGGGGATCGAGGGCGACCGGGGCGCGGGCGGAGCGGCGCTCGACATGTTCTGGCTGGGGCTGTCGACGGTGATCGTGGGCACCGGCTTCCTGAAGGCGAATATCTCGGCGCTGGTGGGCCAGCTTTATCCGCGCGACGATATCCGCCGCGACCCGGCCTATACGATCTTCTACATGGGCATCAACACGGGCTCCGCCCTCGGGCCGATCATCTGCGGCTATCTGGGCGAGGTCTATGGCTGGTCGCTGGGCTTCGGCGCGGCGTCGGTGGGGATGATCGCGGGCGTCATCGGCTTCGCGCTGGGGCGGCCGTTGCTCAAGGGCGCGGGGGAGCCGCCCGATCCCAAGGCGCTCAGGGAAAGGCCCTTCGGCCTGCTGAGCCGCGAATGGCTGGTCTATGCCGGCAGCCTTGGCGGCATCGCGCTCACATGGTGGCTGATCCAGAATGAGCGGGCCGTGGGCGGGCTGCTGTCGATCTCCGCGCTGCTGATGGTCGCCTATCTGCTGTACGAGGCGCTGGCCAAGCTGGACCGCGAAGGGCGCAACCGCCTGCTGGCGGCGCTGTTCCTACTGGCGCTCAACCCGCTGTTCTGGGGGCTGTACGAGCAGACCGGATCGTCGCTGAGCCTGTTCACCGACCGCCATATCGATCGCGTGATGTTCGGCTGGACAGTGCCGGCGTCGCTGTTCCAGTCGGTCAACGCCATCTTCATCCTGCTGCTGGGGCCATTCTTCGCCTGGGGCTGGCTGGCGCTGGGGCGGCGCAATCTGGAGCCGTCCGCACCGGCGAAATTCGGGCTGGGCATCATCTTCGTCGGCGCGGGATTCCTGGTGCTGGTCGCGGGGGCGAGCATGGTCGGGCGGGATGCGCTGACCCCGGTGATCTTCATCTTCCTGCTCTATCTGCTGCACACCATGGGCGAGCTTTCGCTCTCGCCCGTCGGCCTTTCCGCCATGTCGAAGCTGGCGCCGGCGCGGATGCTGGGGCTCATCATGGGCATCTGGTTCCTCGCCATGGCGGGCGGCGAATATGTCGCGGGCATGATCGCGGCGGCGACCGGCGGCGAAGGCGTGGAAGGCGGCGCGGATGCGGCCGGGCGGGTGCTGGATATCTACAGCCGGATCGGCTGGATCGCCGTGGTCGCGGGCGCGGCGGTGATGATGATCGCGCCTTTCGTGAAGCGGCTGATGCATCTGGATACGCTGGGCAAGGGGGAGGGGTGATCGGCCTAGCGCCGGGCGGGCAATGGCGGTGAGGCTGCGTGGCTGATTTGGGTGGATTGCGGACGCCAGCCCCGGTTTTCTAGGCCACGTCTATCCTGGAATTGTTAAACAGCGCCCATCGGGAGGGAATATGAAAACGAGTGCTATTTCTGCCCTATTGAAGGAAAAAACAAATCGTCCCGATAACCTAAGCAGCTGCCATCAAATATCCACCCTGATATTTTATCTTCTCTTTTTCTCAATTCCTTTATTCTTTTTCTTATTTTCGGTCCAACAGCACTTAATGTAGCGCCGTTTCCATCTCCGAATGTAATGTACCATCCATGATCTACGTCATGGAACAGATTGAATTTTCTATTGTTTAAAAATTTTATAGATATATCAGGGCATTTTTTAATAATATCTTCGCCGTACTCACGGATGAAGTCGCCCCTTGTACTATCTTCATGGCTGCACGAATGTAATGTCGTCGCAATAACGGCAAGTTTCAGTGCGACCATCCCCTTGTTCATCGATCATCTCCTGAAATTATCCCTCCTTATCTTGAGGTCCGGCCAATGTCTGCAAGGGGCGATACACACCGCCCCAATGCGCCAGCGCGATCTACCCCGCCTTCACCCGCCCCCAATAGGCCGCCACATCACGCCGCAATTCGCCCGCGCACAGGTACAGCGCGATCACATTGGGGATGGCCATCAGGAAGAAGCTGCAGTCGACGATGTCGATCACCCGGCCCAGGTCGATGACGGCGGCGGGGGGCAGGGCGACGACGTAGAGGATTTTGTAGCTCCACTGCGCGCGCGGGCCGTGGCCGAAGAGATAGCCCCATGCCTGCAGCCCGTAGAAGCCCCAGGCGACCAGCGTCGAATAGGCGAACAGGAATACCGCCACCGCGAGGATATAGGGGAACCAGGGCGAGACCTTCCCGAAAGCGGCCGACGTGATGGCGATGCCCTGCAGCCCGCCGTCCCATGTGCCAGCGACGACCAGCGCCAGCCCGCCCAGCGCGCAGACGATCATCGTGCCGAGCAGCGGTTCCAGCAGCGCGACCATGCCTTCGGACACCGGCTCGTCGGTGCGGGCAAGGCTGTGCGCCATCACGGCGGACCCCACGCCCGCCTCGCTCGCGAACACCGCGCGGCGCATCCCCGCGACGAAGGCGCCGACCGCGCCGCCGGCCGCCGCCGTGCCGTTCCACGCGCCGTCCCAGATTTGCAGGAGGGCACCGGGCACCGCGTCGGCGTGGATCACCAATATGGCGACGACGCCGGCCAGATAGACCGCGACCTTGAGCGGGGTTAGCCGCTTGGCGACCTCGCCCAGCCATGCCGCGCCGCCCAGTGTCACCATGGCGACGGCGGCGGCGAGGAAGACGCCGTATCCCCAGCCGCTCTTGATGCCGGTGACGGCGGAGACCTGCGCGAAGCTCTGGTTCACCTGCACCATCGGGATCGCCCCGAACAGCGCGAAGAAGGCGTAGAAGCCGCCCAGCGCGATGCCCAGCCGCGGCCAGCCGCGCTGCGCCAGCACGGACTTGAGCACATACATCGGCCCGCCATGGGCATGGCCGCGCGCGTCCATCACCCGATATTTGAGGCCCAGCGTCACCTCCGCCATCTTCACCGTCATCGCGAACCAGCCGATGACGAACATCCACAGGATCGCGCCGGGCCCGCCCATGGTCAGCGCCACGGCGACGCCCGCGATATTGCCAAGGCCGATGGTCCCGGAAAGCGCGGTGGCGAGCGCGCCGAACTGGCTGACGTCGCCGCTGGCCTCGCCCTTGGCCGGCTGGTTCTTGAGCACGCGGAAGGCATGGCCGACCGCGCGGATATTGGGGAAGCCCAGCCACAGCGTGAAGAACAGCATGGGCAGCGCCAGATAGAGCACGATCAGCTCGATCTGCACGCCCAGCAGCGGCACTTTGAAGAAGACGGCGGCAGAGAGCGCGTCGACGGCGCGGTTCAGCGTTTCCATCGCCGCACATTTAGGGGAGGCCGGTGGAATGTCGATCAAAGATTGCTTATAGAGCCCGGTTCCAAACAGAAGCGGTCACGGCAATATGAGCAGGAAATATTTCGGCACCGACGGCATCAGGGGCCGCACCAACCAATATCCGATGACCGCCGAGCTGGCGATGAAGGTCGGCATGGCGGCGGGCACGCATTTCCTGCGCGGCAAGCATCGCCATCGCGTGGTGATCGGCAAGGATACGCGGCTGTCGGGCTATATGGTCGAGAATGCGCTGGTCGCGGGCTTTACCGCCGTCGGCATGGACGTGGTGCAGTTCGGCCCGATCCCGACGCCCGCCGTCGCCATGCTCGCCCATTCGATGCGGGCGGACCTGGGCGTGATGATCTCCGCCAGCCACAATCCCTATTATGACAATGGCATCAAGCTGTTCGGGCCCGATGGCTACAAGCTGTCGGACGATGACGAGCTGAAGATCGAGGCGCTGCTGGGCGAGGAGATCGCGCTGGCGGCGTCGGCCGATATCGGCCGCGCCCGCCGGGTGGAGGATGCGCGCGGGCGGTATATCCATGCCGTCAAGTCCAGCTTCCCCGCCGACCTGCGGCTGGACGGGCTGAAGATCGTGGTCGATTGCGCCAATGGCGCCGCCTATCAGGTCGCGCCCTCCGCGCTGTGGGAATTGGGGGCAGAGGTGATCGCGGTCGGCGTCACGCCCAATGGCATCAACATCAATGATGGCTGCGGGTCGACCGCGCCGATGCTCTGCCAGGAAACCGTGGTGTCTTCGGGCGCGGATATCGGTATCGCGCTGGATGGCGACGCCGACCGGCTGATCGTGGTGGACGAAAAGGGGCAGATTGTCGACGGCGACCAGATCATGGCGCTGATCGCCGCCAACTGGGCGCGCGAGGGCACGCTGCGCGGCGGCGGGCTGGTGGCGACGGTGATGTCCAACCTGGGGCTGGAACGCTTCCTTGGCGGGCAGGGCATCGCGCTGGAGCGGACCAAGGTGGGCGACCGTTATGTGCTGGAGCGGATGCGCGAAGGCGGCTTCAATGTCGGCGGCGAGCAGTCCGGCCACATGATCCTGTCCGACTATGCGACCACGGGCGACGGCACCATCGCCGCGCTGCAGGTGCTGGCCGCGCTGATCCGATCGGGCAAGCCGGCGAGCGAGCTGCTGCATCAGTTCGATCCGGTGCCGCAACTGCTGAAAAATGTCCGCTTCGCTGGCGGCAAGCCGCTGGAGCATGAGGAGGTGAAGCGCACCATTGCGCAGGCGGAGGCGGAGCTTGCCGGGTCCGGCCGGCTGGTGATCCGCCCCTCCGGCACGGAGCCGGTGATCCGCGTGATGGCCGAGGGCGACCGGGCCGATCAGGTGAAGGATGTGGTGGAGCGCATCTGCGCGGCGGTCGAGAAGGTGGCGGCGTGATGACAGAGCAATGTCATTCCCGCGAATTTTATCGTCATTCCCGTGCTTCTCATAGTCATTCCCGCGGTCTTTACTGTCATCCCCGCGAAGGCGGGGACCCATCTCCCCAGCGTCGTGCCTGGGGCTTCTTATGGGAGATGGGTTCCCGCCTTCGCGGGAATGACTGCCATGGAGCCGGAAATGCTTGAAATGCGCCCCGATTGCGAACGCTGCGGCACGGACCTGCCTGCCGACGAGCCCGGCGTGTTCATCTGCTCCTTCGAATGCACTTTCTGCGTGCCCTGCGCGGAAGCGCTGGATGACCGTTGCCCCAATTGCGGCGGCGAGTTGATGGACCGGCCGACGCGCATGGGCGATGCGCTGGCGCGCAACCCGGCCTCGACGGAGCGGAAGTTCAAGGGGTGAAGCCGCCACGCATCCTCATCATCGCGGGTTCCGACAGCGGCGGCGGCGCGGGTATCCAGGCGGATATCAAGACCGTGACGATGCTGGGCGGCCATGCGATGACGGCGATCACCGCCATCACCGCGCAGAACACGCTGGGCGTGCAGGCCGTGCATCCGGTGCCGACCGCCATGGTGATCGCGCAGATGGACAGCGTGATCGCCGATATCGGCGTCGACGCGGTGAAGATCGGCATGATCGGATCGGCCGCGACCGCCCATGCGGTGGCGGATTTTCTCGCATCGTCATTCCCGCGCAGGCGGGAATCCATCTCCGACGTTGCCGATGGAGGCGAGGTGGGGGAGATGGATTCCCGCCTGCGCGGGAATGACGAAGGTAGGGATATACCCATCGTCTTCGATCCGGTGATGGTGGCGACGAGTGGTTCGGCGCTGGCGGATGCGGAAACCGTCGCGGCCTTTGAGCGGCTGATGGCCGTGGCGACGATGATAACCCCCAATGTGCCCGAACTGGAAACGCTGCTGGGCAGAAGCATCACTAGCGTAGACGCGTTGGAAAGCGCGGCGGTTACATTGATGGTGCGGCATGGATGTAGCGTCATGGCGAAGGGCGGCCATCTTCCCGATCAGCCCGACGATGACGAGGCGACGGTCCACGATCTGCTGGTGACACCTGGCGGCGTCTACGAACATCTGTTCCCGCGGCTGGACACGCGGCATAGCCATGGCACCGGCTGCACGCTGGCAAGCGCGATCGCGACCGGCCTTGGCGCCGGGCTGGACGAGGACGATGCCGTTGACCGTGCCGAGGCGTTCCTGCATCGGGCGCTGGCTGTGGCGCCCGGCCTTGGCAAGGGACATGGGCCGATCGGCCATGCGCTGGGGCAGGTGCCCTTCTACAGCATCCTGGCGCAAACCGATGAAGAGGGGTGGGACGCAAAAGCCTTTGCCGCCCGATGGCCGTCCCATGCCTGATTTCGCCCATGAATTGCGCCATCATCCCGGCCTTGTCGCCGGGGTGGACGAAGCGGGGCGGGGGCCGCTCGCCGGGCCGGTGGTCGCCGCCGCCGTCATCTTGCGGCAGGAGGATTGCCCGGACGGCCTGAACGACAGCAAGAAACTCACTGCCGCGCGCCGCGCCGTGCTGGAGCGCGAGGTGAAGGCGCGGGCGCTGTGCTGGGGCGTCGGCATGGCGAGCGTGGAGGAGATCGACAGCCTCAACATATTGTGGGCCACCATGCTGGCGATGACCCGCGCGGTCGAGGCGCTGGACCATGACTGCGCGCATGTGCTGGTGGACGGCAATCGCTGCCCCAAATGGCGCTATGCCTCGACCGCGATTGTCGAGGGGGACGCGAAATGCCTTTCCATCGCCGCCGCCTCGATCCTCGCCAAGGAAGCGCGGGACCGGATGATGGTGGCCGCCGCGCGCGAACACCCGCATTATGGGTGGGAAAGCAACAAGGGCTATGGCAGCGCGCAGCATCTTGCCGCGCTGCGCGCGCATGGGCCGACGTCGCTGCACCGGCGCAGCTTCGCGCCCGTCGCGCAACTGCTCCTGCTGTGATCGCGCCCCTCGGCCCGGCGGTGACGAAAAAAATCCGGCGCGCGGAAATGGTGAGTCTTCCGGGCAACACCACGACATGTTGAGTCCGGGTGTGAGCAAACGACTCAACATGTCGTGGGGACTCGGTTCGTTCTCCCGTTCCCGAGTCGCTGTCTCAGAGTCCCATGCTAAGCGGTTGATCTTGACGGGAGACTCCGAAAGACTCATTCCAGTTCCTCAGACAAGGGGGCAAGACGTTCATGGGTGTGATGGAACGCGTACAGACGCGACGGAAAAAGGCTGCGCCCATCGGCGCGCCCGTGGAAGCCGACCGCCTGATCAAGGGCGACTGCATCGCCGAAATGGCCAGGCTGCCCGATGCCTGCATCGACATGATCTTCGCCGACCCGCCCTATAATCTGCAACTGGGCGGCGACCTGTTCCGGCCCGAGGGCGGGCGCGTGGATGCGGTCGACAATGACTGGGACAAGTTCGACACGCTCGCCGCCTATGACCGCTTCACCGCCGCATGGCTGAAGGAAGCGCGGCGCATCCTGAAACCAAACGGCACCATCTGGGTGATCGGCAGTTATCACAACATCTTCCGCGTCGGCGCGACGCTGCAGGATCAGGGCTTCTGGATTCTCAACGACATCATCTGGCGCAAGGCGAACCCGATGCCCAATTTCAAGGGCACGCGCTTCACCAACGCGCATGAGACGCTGATCTGGGCCAGCCAGGGCGAGGACAGCAAATATACGTTCAACTATCGCGCGATGAAGACGCTGAACGACGAGCTGCAGATGCGCTCCGACTGGGTGCTGCCGATCTGCGGCGGGCAGGAACGGTTGAAGCGCAACGGCACGAAGGCGCACCCGACGCAGAAGCCGGAATCTCTGCTTTACCGCGTGCTGCTGGCCTGTACCAAACCGGGCGACGTGATCCTCGACCCGTTCTTCGGCACCGGCACGACCGGCGCGGTCGCCAAGCGGCTGGGCCGCAAGTGGATCGGCATCGAGCGGGAGGATAATTATATCGAGGTCGCGCTGGAGCGGATCGAGGCGGCGCTGCCGCTCGATGAATCCTCCCTGTCGATCATGCAGACCCCGCGCCAGGCGCCCAAGGTCGCCTTCGGCACGCTGGTCGAGACCGGTTATCTGACGCCGGGCGCGGTGCTGACGGACAGCAAGCGCCGCTGGAGCGCCACCGTGCGCGCCGACGGATCGCTGCAGGCGGATGCGGCGTCGGGTGGGCACCAGGGGTCGATCCACGGCGTCGGCGCGAAGCTGCAGAATGCGCCCTCGTGCAATGGCTGGACCTTCTGGCATTATGACGCGCCCGATGGCCTGAAACCCATCGACGCGCTGCGCCAGACCTATCTGCTGGCGACGCAGCCCTGATTGGGGCGGGCCTGATTGCGCTCGCCTGCCGCCTTCCATCGTCCATTGAAACGGCCCTGAGCCTGGAGATAAACATGCTCTTGCGTAGGCAGGGGCCTAGAGTTCAGGGCGCGACCTTCATCCTGGGCTCCTGCCTGCGCAGGAGCACGTTACGAATGGAATGGAACGGAACCGCGATTCATGGCTCTTGAACGTCTTCCCGCCGACGCCCGGCTCTACCTTCGCCCGATCTGGTTCGCCGAAACCCCCGTGGGGCTGGATGGCACGACCGCGCGGATCGGGAGCAGCCTCATCTGGTTCCAGGGTTATGAGATAACGGCGATGCATGGCGGCGCGCGCGTGGCGCGGACAAGCGTGCCGGTCGCGGCCTTTGCCGATCTGATCGCGACCCTGCCCGAACCTTTGGCCGTCCGCGCGGTGGCTCTGGCCGCGAACATCGCCGCGCCGCGTGCCTCGCTGGTGCTGGGGCAGCGGACCATCCGGCTGGACGTGCCGCAGACGATGGGCATCCTCAACATGACGCCGGACAGCTTTTCCGACGGCGGCAGGCATCTGGACGATGCGCAGGCGGCGGCCGATGCCGGTTTTGCGATGACGGTCGCAGGCGGCGCGATCGTGGACGTGGGGGGCGAATCCACCCGTCCGGGCGCCCCGGCGGTGTGGGAGGGGGACGAGATCGCCCGCGTCATGCCGGTGGTGGAGCGGCTTGCCGCGTCCGGCGTGCCGGTTTCCATCGACACGCGCAAGGCGGCGGTGATGGAGGCGGTACTCGCCACCGGCCCGGCGATCGTCAACGATGTGAGCGCGCTGCTGCACGATCCGCGCAGCCTGGAGGTGGTCGTGGCGGCGGGGTGCCCGGTGGTGCTGATGCACGCGCCCTCGACCGGTGAGAATCCCCATCTGGGCGGCGATTATGCCGATCCGGTCTGCGACGTGTTCGACTGGCTGGAAGCGCGGATAAGTGCCTGCGTCGCCGCCGGCATCGCGCGGGAGAAGATCATCGTCGATCCGGGCCTTGGCTTCGGCAAGTCGCTCAGCGACAATCTGGCGCTGGTGAACCGGCTGGCGACCTTCCACGGCCTGGGCGTGCCGCTGCTCTTCGGCGGGAGTCGCAAGCGGATGATCGGCGCGCTTTCGAGCGAGGCGCCGGTGGCGGAACGGCTGGGCGGGTCGATAGCGCTGGCGGTGCGCGCGGTGCAACTGGGCGCGCAGATCGTGCGGGTGCATGATGTGCCCGAAACGGTGCAGGCGCTGCGGGTGTGGCGCGGGCTGCGCGACGCCGCCCTGGCAACGGCCTGAGCCTTTTCCCTTAACCTTCGACCGGGCGTCTGCCGTCATGACCATGGATCGTCGCATCTTCGATACCCTGCCGGATGGCCGCACCGTCCACCGATGGACGATCCGCAACGCCGGCGGCGCGGCCCTGACGCTGCTGGACCTTGGCGCGGTCATCCAGCGGCTTGAGGTGCCCGACCGGGATGGCCGGCTGGCCGATGTCGTGCTGGGCTTCGACAGGGCGGCGCCCTATCTCGATTGCCCCTATTTCGGCGCGGTCGTCGGGCGTTTTGCCAATCGGGTCGCGGGCGCGCGCTTCACGCTGGACGGCGTCGACTATCGGCTGGCGGCCAATGACGGCCCCAACAGCCTGCATGGCGGCGCCATGGGGTTCGACAAGCGGCTCTGGCATGGCGAAAGCGTTTCCACGGCGCAGGGGGAGGGCGTGCGCTTTTCCCTGGTCAGCGCCGATGGGGAGGAGGGCTATCCCGGCGCGGTGAATCTGAGCGCAACCTATGTCTGGACCGACGACAGCCAGTTGATCGTGGAGTATGCGGCGCGGGCGACGCCGTTCAGCGTCAGCCAGCACAGCTATTTCAATCTTGGTGGCGCTTCGGGGGTGGCCGACAGCGTGCTTGGCCATGAACTGACGATCCCGGCGGCGCATTATCTCGCCGTCGACCGCAGCCTCATCCCCACCGGACAGCCGGAAAGCGTGACGGGCACCCCGTTCGATTTTCGAACGGCAAAGGCGATTGGCCGGGATATCGCGGGCGACCATCCGCAACTGACCATCGGCGGGGGCTATGACCATAATTGGATCGCCGATGGTGAGGGGCTTCGCATAGTGGCCCGGCTGCACGATCCGGCGTCCGGCCGGGTGATGGAGGTGTGCAGCGATATGCCGGGCCTGCAAGTCTATACGGGCAATGTCCTGGATGGCACGCAGCGCGGCAAGGGCGGGGTCGCCTATGACCGTCGCTGCGCTGTCGCGCTGGAGACGCAATTCTTCCCCGATTCCCCCAACCGGCCCGATTTCCCGTCCTGCATCCTGCGGCCGGGCGAGGCGTTCTCCAGTCGCACGATCTTCGCCTTCTCGACAGCGAAGCCGGCTGTTCCAGCCGACTTCAGAATGCTCTAGCCGGTGTTCCGCGCCGCGAACCATGGCGTCATCCGTGCGATCGCATCCGCGATGCGGTCGGTGGAGACGGCGAAGCTGAAGCGCATGAAGCCATGGCCGTCGACCGGATCGAAATCGATCCCCGGCGCGGTGGCGACGCCGGTGTCGAGCAGCAGATCGCGGCAGAAGGCCATGCTGTCGTCCGTCATGTGGCTGACATCGGCATAGATGTAGAAGGCGCCGTCGGGCGGTGCGATGCGGCGCAGGCCGAGCGCGGGCAGTGCCTCCAGCAGCAGGGCGCGGTTGCGCCGGTAGGTCTCGACATGGCCCTCCAGCTCGTCGCGGCAATCGAAGGCGATGAGCCCGGCATGTTGCGCCAGCGACGGCGGCGTCAGGAACAGATTGCCCATGCGCGCCCGCGCCGCCTCGATCAGCCGTGGCGGCACCACCAGCCAGCCCAGCCGCCAGCCGGCCATGCTGAAATATTTGGAAAAGCTGTTGACCACCACCGCGTCGGGCGCGTGCTGGAGCATCGAATCCGCCTGCTCCGTATAGCTCAGTCCATGGTAGATTTCGTCGGAGACGAGGGCGATGCCGCGCCGGGTGCAGATGTCCGTGATCCGCGCCATTTCCTCGGGCGGGATGATCGTGCCGGTCGGATTGGCCGGGCTGGCGATGATGAGGCCGTCCGGCGCGGGATCGAGGCGGGCGATGGCGTCCGCGGTGATCTGGAACCGCTCCGCCGCGCCGCAGGGCAGCTCGACGGGCACGAGGTGCAGGGCTTTCAGCGTATTGCGATAGGCGACATAGCCGGGGCGGGCGAGCGCCACCCGCGCGCCGGGCGCGAACAGGCAGGACAGGGCGAGCACGAAGGCGGGCGAAGCGCCGCAGGTCAGGATGACCTGATCGGGGTCGACCGTCACGCCATGGCGGTCCTGATAATGCGCGGCGATGCGTTGCTTGAGCGCCGGGCTTTCCCAATAGCCCATCGCGTCATTGTCCAGGATGCGGTGGGCGGCGGCGATGGCGGCGGCGGGCGCGCCGGTGGAGGGTTGGCCGAATTCCATATGGATGATGGAACGGCCTTCCGCCGCGAGGCGATGGGCGAGGCCGCTGATGGCGATGGCGTGGAAGGGGTCGATCTGTGCAGTCATGGCGATTGCTTTAGGGCCGATCGACATTCAGCCCAACCCACAAAAAGCTCATCTTTTGTGTTCCTGCGAAGGCCGGAATCCAGGATGGCAGGGCGTTTCCTCGCCCTGGGTTCCTGCCTTCGCAGGAACACGGCAAAGAATGGCCTGGTCGTGCGTGCGCGGATGGGCAAGGCGCGAGCTGCGCACGCTGTCCTGCTCCCATGGCGGCACCGGCTGGTAGCAGGACTGGAGGAAGTCGATCAGCGCCTGCGCGGCGGCGGGCAGGCGGGGCATGGGGGTGTGGACGATGAAGATCGCGACATCCTGCGACCCCTCATAATCGGGCAGGATGCGGACCAGGTCGCCGTGCGCGAGCGCGCTGCCCACATCCCACAGCGACCGCAGCGCGATGCCCGCGCCGCCCAGCGCCAGCTCGCGCACGACCTCGCTGCTATTGGTACGCACGACGCTCTGCCCGCCCAGCGTGACCAGCCCGCCCGGCCCATCGAGCTGCCAGGGGAGCTGGCCATCCGCCGCCAGCAGCGCATGATCGCGCAGCGCGGCGAGGCTGGCCGGCACGCCATGGCGGCCCAGATAGCCGGGCGCCGCGCACAGCAGGCGGCGGCTGGTCGCCAGCCGATGGCCGACAAGACCGGCGCCGACCTGCGCGGTGATGCGGATGGCGAGGTCATGGCGGCTGCTCATCAGGTCGGTGAAACCGTCCGACAGGTCCAGTTCCAGCGCGACATGGGGATAGCGTTCAAGGAAGGCGCCCAGGAAAGGCGCGACATGCAGCCGGCCGAAGGATGTCGGCGCGGTGACGCGCAGCGGGCCGGAGGGGACGTCCGCCCGGCCGGCGATCTTGTCTTCCGCCGCCTTGAGCGCCAGCATGATGGATTGCAGGTCGGCATGGAGCTGATGCCCCTGCGGTGTCAGCGTCATGCGGCGGGTGGTCCGGTGGATCAGGCGGACGCCCAGCCGCTCTTCCAGCCGCACCAGCCGCTTGGAGATGCTGGCCGTCGACATGCCCAGCGCGCGCGCCGCCGCCGACAGGCTCTGCGCCTCCACGATGGCAACGAACAGGTCATAATCGGGGTCCATCATGATTATTTCACTACAGGAAAAACTTGATTGAATTATTGCTGTCTACCGGAAACTGCGCGACCCGTCTAGGAACGGCGCGAGCGGCGCGACGCGCCACGAACGGGAGCTGGATATGAGCATGATCGAAAAGGCCGGCCTGAGCGTCGCTGCCGACCTGGCGGATTTCATCGACAGCAAGGCGCTGCCGGGCACGGGCATTGCGCCGGATGCCTTCTGGGCAGGCGCCGCCGCGATTTTCGCGCGCTTTGCGCCGCAAAATGCCGCGCTGCTGGCAAAGCGCGATACGCTGCAAGCCGCCATCGACGCATGGCACGATGCGCGCGCCGGCCAGCCGATCGACATGGCGGCCTATAAGGCGTTCCTGACCGGGATCGGCTATCTGGTGCCGGAGCCCGCGCCGTTCGCGGTCACGTCCACGAAGGTCGACGATGAACTGGCGACGATGACGGGGCCGCAGCTTGTCGTCCCCATCCTCAACGCCCGCTTCCTGCTGAACGCCGCCAATGCCCGCTGGGGCAGCCTGTACGATGCGCTCTATGGCACGGACGCCATTCCCGGCGCGGCGGCGGGCAGGGGCTATGATGCCGCGCGCGGCGCGCAGGTCATCGCCTGGGCAAAGGCGTTCCTGGACAAGGCCGTGCCGCTTGCCGGCATGAAGTGGTCGGACATCAACGACATCCGCGTGCTGACGGGTGATTGGAACAGCCTGACCGATTTTGTCCCCCAGCAATTGATGTTGGGATATCGCAATTCTGCTGCCGGGGCGTATACGGCGCTGAAAGATACGGCGCAGTTTGTCGGCTATCGTGGCGAGGCGGAACGACCCGGATCGGTTCTGTTCCGGCATAACGGCCTGCATATCGAAGTCGTGATCGACCGTGCTCACGAGATCGGTAGCGAAGATCCGGCAGGAATCGCCGATGTCATCCTGGAATCCGCGCTCTCGACGATCTGCGATCTGGAGGATTCGGTCGCCGCCGTCGACGCGGAGGACAAGGTTGCCGCCTATGCCAACTGGCTGGGCCTGATGAAGGGCGATCTGGAGGATACGTTCGAGAAGAATGGCGCATCGATGACCCGGCGCCTGAATGGCGACCGCCGCTATACCGCGCCGGATGGCGCCAGCTTCACCCTGCCGGGCCGGAGCCTGCTGTTCGTCCGCAATGTCGGCCATCTGATGACGACGCCTGCCGTCCTGCTGGCGGATGGCGGCGAGGCGCCGGAGGGCATTCTCGACGGCATCGTCACCAGCCTGATCGCGCTGCACGACCTCAAGGCGAATGGCGCTTTCAGGAACAGCCGCGCAGGCTCCATCTATATCGTGAAGCCCAAGATGCACGGGCCGGAGGAAGCCGCCTTCACCAACGATCTGTTCGACGCGATCGAGGATCTGCTGGGTGTTGAGCGTCATACGCTCAAGGTCGGCGTGATGGATGAGGAGCGCCGGACCTCGGCCAATCTCGCCGCCTGTATTGAAGCGGTGAAGGGGCGGATCATGTTCATCAACACCGGCTTCCTCGACCGCACGGGCGATGAGATGCACACGTCGATGCGGGCCGGGCCGATGCTGCGCAAGGGCGACATGAAGAGCACCGACTGGATCAGGGCCTATGAGGACCGCAACGTCCAGATCGGCCTTGCCTGCGGGCTGTCTGGCCGGGCGCAGATCGGCAAGGGCATGTGGGCCGCACCGGACCGGATGGCGGACATGCTGGAACAGAAGATCGGCCACCCGATGACCGGCGCGAACACCGCCTGGGTGCCGTCCCCCACCGCCGCGACCCTGCACGCGACGCACTATCATGCAGTGGACGTGTTTGCGCGCCAGGCGGAGCGGAAGGCGGAGCCCGTCGCCAGCCTCGACGCGCTGCTGACCATTCCCGTCGCGACGGGCCGGAACTGGTCGGAACAGGACATCCGCGACGAGCTGGACAATAATGCGCAGGGCATCCTTGGCTATGTCGTCCGCTGGGTGGATCAGGGCGTCGGTTGCTCGAAGGTGCCCGATATCCACGATATCGGCCTGATGGAGGATCGCGCGACCCTGCGCATCTCGTCGCAGCATATGGCGAACTGGCTGCTGCACGGCGTCTGCTCGGCGGCGGAGGCGGATGCCGCCTTCGGGCGCATGGCGGCCAAGGTCGACGGGCAGAATGCCGGCGATCCGCTTTACCGGCCGATGAGCGGGCATGAGGATGCAAGCCTTGCGTATCAGGCCGCCCGCGCGCTGGTGTTCGAGGGGGTGGAACAGCCCAATGGCTATACCGAGCCCCTGCTCCACAGATTCCGCGCGCGGGTGAAGGCGGCCGCCTGAACCTTCGCCTCTGATCCTTCCCGATTGAAGCGCTTTGCGGCCCATGCCATGCCTTGCCGACAGGACAGGCATGGGCCGGAGAGGGCGAACATGAACGAGCGCGTGACGATCAGCATGGATGGCGGCGTGGCCGACGTCCGCTTCAACCGGCCCGACAAGCTGAACGCGCTGGACCAGGCGCAGATCGCGGCCATAGCCGACGCGATCGACCGGCTGGGCGCGATGCCCGGTCTGCGCTGCGTCCTGCTGTCGGGCGAGGGGCGGGGCTTTTGCGCCGGGCTGGATATCGCGGCGGTGGCGGGCGACCCGATGCTGACGGACCTGATGCCGCGCAGCCATGGCGTGGCCAATCTGTTCCAGCATCTGGCGTTGGGATGGCGCGACTTGCCGGTGCCGGTGATCGCGGCGATCCACGGCGTCGCCTTTGGCGGCGGCGCGCAGATCGCGCTGGGCGCCGATATCCGCATCGCCGCGCCCGATGCGCAGATCGCGCTCATGGAAATGCGCTGGGGGCTGGTGCCGGACATGGGCGCCATGCCCCTGCTGCGCGGACTGGTGCGCGACGATGTGGCGCGCGAGCTGATCTATACCGGGCGGCGGATCGGCGGCGAGGAGGCGGCGATGCTTGGCCTTGTCACGCGGACGGCGGACCATCCGCTGGCGGAGGCGCGCGCGCTTGCCCACGGCATCGCCGGCAACAGTCCGGAGGCGGTGCGGGCGGCCAAGCGGCTGCTCAACCGCGCGTCACAGGCGGATGACGCCGCCCTGCTGCTGGCCGAATCCCGCGAGCAGCTGGCGCTTCTGGCCTCCGAAGGCCATCGCGAAACCCTGCGCGCGGCGCAGGAAAAGCGGGCGCCGCAGTTCACCGACTGAGCGGCGGGAAAGCATCCCGTGCCCGGGCTGGCCATCGGCATGGCGCCAAGCGAAGCGCGATAGCGGGCGGCGACGCGCGCCACGGGAACAGCCTTTGCAACCTTCGCAAAGGCATGGCTTGACCCTGTAGTCGCTACAGCCTTTATGGAGGCGCCTGTCGGGACGCCCGCCATGATGGCGGGCCGTTCGCCGCGCATATCGCCGCGCATATTCCAGGGGGCAGGCTTGTATTCAAGGATTTGCATTCGCCGTTGGCCGATGGTGGCGACGGCGCCGATGCTGTCGCTGTTGTCGTCCCTCGATATGTCCGCCGCCTTCGCGCAGGAGCATCCGGCGGCGGAGAAGAGCGAGGAGATCGTCGTGCAGGCCACGCGGTCCGGCCGCAGCGTGCAGGACGAGCCGATCCGTGTCGAGGTGATCGATCGCGAGGAGATCGAGGAAAAGCTGCTGATGACGCCCGGCAACATCGCCATGCTGGTGAGCGAGACGCCGGGGGTTCGGGTGCAGGTGACATCGCCGGCGCTGGGCGCGGCGAATGTCCGGATGCAGGGGTTGAAGGGGCGCTATACCCAGGTCCTTGCCGATGGCCTGCCGCTCTATGGCGGGCAGACGCCTGCGATCGGCCTGCTGCAGATACCGCCGACCGATCTGGGCCAGGTGGAGGTCATCAAGGGCGCGGCATCCGCGCTCTACGGTCCGTCCGCGCTGGGCGGGGTCATCAACCTGGTGTCGCGCCGCCCGGCGCCCGAGCCGCAGGGCGAGCTGCTGGTGAACCTCACCAGTCGCGACGGGCAGGATGTGACGGCCTATGGCTCGGCCCCCCTGACCGACAGCCTGCGCTGGTCGGTGACGGGGGGCTTCGACCGGCAGAGCCGCCGGGACCTGGACGGCGATGGTTGGGCCGACATGCCCGGCTATGATCGCTGGACGGTCCGACCGCGGCTCTTCTGGGACGGATCGGGCGGGGCCAAGGCGTTGCTGACGGTCGGGGCGATGACCGAGCAGCGCGACGGCGGCACCCTGCCGGGCCGGACGACGCCGGACGGTTCGCCCTTCCCGCAGGCCCAGCACAGCCGGCGGCTGGACGCGGGGCTGGTGGCGGAAGCGCCGGTGGCGGGCCTGGGGACGCTGCACCTGCGCGCATCGGGCGTCACCCAGTCGCATCGCCACCGCTTCGGCACCGATGTCGAGGAGGATCGCCACCGGACGCTGCTGGCCGAAACATCGCTGGGCGGCGGCGCGGGCGCGACGACATGGCTGGCCGGGGTGGCGTTCCAGCGGGACAGTTACCGCTCCGATGCCTTTCCCGCGTTCGATTATAGCTACACCGTCCCGGCGCTGTTCGTGCAGGGCGAGCAGGCGCTGCGCAGCGACCTGACGCTGGCGGCGAGCGCCCGCTGGGACGGGCACAGCGCCTATGGTTCGCGCCTCAGCCCCCGCCTGTCGCTGCTGTACCGGCCCGGTCCGTGGACGGTTCGCGCCTCGCTCGGCCGGGGCTTCTATGCCCCCACGCCCTTTGTGGAGGAGATCGAGGCGGCGGGCCTCTCACGGCTGCAACCGCTTGGCCGGCTGCGGGCGGAAACGGCGGAAACCGCGTCGCTCGACATGGGTTATGCGCGGGGGCCGATCGAGGCGAGCCTGACGCTGTTCGCCTCGGATATCGACCATGCCGTGCAGTTGCGGACGATCGATGCCGACAGCGTTGCGCTGGTGAACGCCGATGGGGTCACGCGCACGCGCGGCGCCGAGCTGATGCTGCGCTATCGCTGGCGCGCGTTCACCCTCACCGGCAGCTATGTGCATATCGACGCGACCGGGCCCGACCCCGGGGCCGCGCGCCGCCGCACGGTGCCGCTCACGCCGCGCAATACCGCCGGGCTGGTCGCGATGTGGGAAAAGCCCGGGCGGGGCCGGATCGGCCTTGAAGCCTATTATACCGGGCAGCAGCAGCTGGACGACAATCCCTATCGCACCCGGGGCCGGCCCTATGTCGAACTGGGCGCGATGGGCGAGCTGGTGCTGGGCAGGGTCAGCCTGTTCGTGAATGCCGAGAATATGCTGAATGTCCGGCAGACCCGTTTCGACCCGCTGCTCCTGCCGTACCGCGCACCCGATGGCGCGTGGACGGTGGATGCCTGGGCGCCGACCGATGGGTTCGTGGTCAATGGCGGGGTGCGCTTCCGGTTCGGCGCGGACTGAACGCCCCCTTCCGCGCGCCTGACGGGCGATCCGCCCGCCGCCGGCGATGTCGCCACCTCGCATGGCCCGCGACGACGTGCCATAGGGGTGGTCGTAGCAACTACAGGGTCAGGATCATGGCGCTCACGATCGGCGATCTCGGCAAGGCGACGGACACCAGGGTGGAGACGGTGCGCTATTATGAGCGGATCGGGCTGTTGCCCAAGCCGCCGCGCACGACGGGCAATTACCGCGACTATGGCAAGGCGGAATTGGGCCGCCTGTCCTTCATCCGGCGGGCGCGGGCGCTTGGCTTCTCACTGGACCAGGTGAGGGCGCTGTTGCAGCTGTCGGACGACCGAAGCTGCGACTGCGCAGGGATCGACCGCATCGCCGGGGACCATCTTCGCGAGGTCGACCGCAAGCTTGCCGACCTGACCGCCCTGCGCCGCGAGTTGAAGGCGGTGATCGATTCCTGCGACGGCGGCAAGGTGGCGGACTGCCGCATCATCGAGGCCCTTGGCCCATCGGATCGGCGATGATGGCGATCAGGGGGGGAGGATATGGGCGGGATATTGTCGCCGGCGCCGAAAGCTGTCTTGCGACGGCGCGGCTGGGTTCCGGTTCGCAGACTTCCTGTATGGACGCGCCCCCCCCATGTGCGGGCGACGGCCGGCTGAGTCGCTTTTAGACCAAGATGCGTTCAATATAGACAATTCAATATAGAGAAATGGTCCTTGCGGGAGCCAGATAAGCCCGATTTCTGGGGATATAAGGCGTGTAATGTGGACGATGCGAGCCCATTTTCATTCTACGGCGCGCGCCACCTGGTGACAAATGGGTGACAAAGATGTCGCTTAAAGTGTCCGCGCGTAAAATATCTCAATTCCGGTGCCGGATGGCACGCCTGCCGAGAAATATTGAATCCGGCTTGGTGAAAAATAATGCCTTGTATTTATTTGCATTCACTCTGTAAGGCTCGGTTTGACTAAGCAGTTACTGGGGGAATCATGAAATTGAGGGAATGCACGTCCAAATGGGCGTTGCTGGCTGGCGGAAGCGTTGTTGCGGTTCTTGCCATGGTTCAATCCGCCCAAGCTGCTTGCGATACCTCCCCTCCCGCTCAGGGCAGCATCACCACCTGCACGGGGGACAATCAACCTTTCACAGTCACGACCAATGCGCAGATGATCATTGCCGATGGCGCGACCGTTTCCGGCAACGGCCTGTCCGCCATCCGCCTCAACAGTGATCGCGCCAACCTGCGGATCGACGGAACGATCACGGCAACGGGCGCGGCGGCGCTGACGGTGCAGAATGGCATTCCCTATTACAACACCGATCCCTATGCCGGGGCTTCACCCCATTATGGATTTGTCTATCCCAATGGCGCGGCCACCATCGTCGTGGGCGAGCAGGGGAAGATCAGCGGCGACACCGGAATCTGGATTGAAAAATCGTCCAGCAACCCCATCGGCCGCTCGACGGCTTCGATCAGCAATAGCGGCCTGATCACGTCCACGGGCGGGAGTGCCGCCATCCGCGGCCCTGCAAGCAACGACATCTATTACAGCCAGATTGCCAACGCGCAGACCGGCACCATCACGGGCATCGCGGCCGGTGTCTTCAACATCAGCAATGCGGGCATGATCGATGGTGGCGCCAATGCGGCCATTGCGCTCAACCACCTGACCGATCTTTTTTTCCTCTCCTCGACCAGCAGCATCGCCAATAGCGGCACGATTGCATCCTCGTCGGCGGCCACCATCGACAGCCGTCAGGACCAGTCGAACATTTCGAACAGCGGTTCCATCGAGAATAAGGGCGCCGGATTCGCGATACTGGCGACTGGCGGCCTTTCCCTGACCAACAGCGGCACCATAAAGGGCAGCATACAGACGGGCGGTGCTTCAGCGTCGCTGGTCGACAACAGTCTGGGCACTATTGAGGGAGACGTACTGTTCGGTTCAGGTGACGACATATTCGTCGCTTCGATTGACACCGTGGGTATAATTTCGACCGGCGTCACCGGAAAGGTCGATGGCGCCGCCGGGATCAACATGATCAAGGTGGCTGTGGCCCAGGACAGCACGGCCAGCGGTCCCCTGGTTCTCCCCACCAACTTCTCGGTTCTGGGCGTCGCATTGCAGGACAAGGCGCGCCTGACACTGGACACCGGCTTCAGCGCAGCGGCGCTGGTTTCGGTGACGGGGTCGGGGACGCTGGAGAATCAGGGCCGCATCGAAACCCGGGGTCGGGCGATCGCCGCTCGTGGTTTCGCCTCTCCCGACCCGCTGGGCGTGGTGAACGGCGGCACGATCAAGGCTGGCCTGCAGAACGCCACCGATGCCGCCATCTTTCTGGATGGCGCCTCCTTCACCAATGACGGGATGATCGAGGCGACGGGCGGGGTCGGCATTTTCATGCAGTCCGGATCGGGTTCCGCTCTGGTCAATTCGGGGAAGATCAGTGCCAGCGATGGTCCGGCGATCCTGTTTGGCGACACTTTCGGCAGTGGCCGACTGGCCGTCGAGAACAAGACCGGTGGCGTGATCGAGGGCGCATCCGCTGCCATCGCCATCGTGTCCGGCAGCAATCCTTATGCGGCGAGCGCGACCGGCATCACCAATGCAGGCACGATCAACGGCAATGTCGATCTGACAGGTCGGTCGAGCGCCGATCGTTTCATCATGCAGCAGGGCGGCGCGGTGCATGGCGATGTCCGCCTTGGCGAGGGCGACGACATCTTCATCGCCGACGGTGCCATGGGCGCAGACGGGTTCCGCACCGGCATCTCCGGCGCGCTCGATGGCGGGGCCGGGAACGATCAGCTCGTCGCCCGTTTCCGGTCGGATGCCGATGTCGTCCTGGGCGATTTCATGAATTTCGAAGCGATTGGCCTTGAAGTCGCAGCAGGCAAAGTTGCAAAGATGGGCGGCTCCCTATCGGGCAATGGCCTGGCTGTTTTCGGTGAAGGTACAGCCGACCTCTCACTGACCATCGACGCGAAAAACCATAGCCTGATCACCGGCTCGTCTTATGGCTTCAATCTTCCAGACAGCCCATCGCCCTATGACAACACCAGTACGGCCATCATCAGTCGTGGTGTGCTGAACGCAGAATTCGATGCCAGTGCGAATGGCGGAGCTGGCGTTGCCCTCGATCAGACCGACCGCTTCACGAATGACGGGACGATCACGCTTGTTCAGGCGCCGCACCCCTATGGCCTGCGTATTGCCGCCATCGGTGGCGGTAGCGCGGTGACGAACAATGGCCGGATTATCCTCGACGGTGGCGCCGGCATTGTCGGTTCGCTGTCCGCGATCAACAGCGGGACGATCAGCCAGATTTCGGGTGGCGCGACCGCTGTCGGCGTTTCGGGTGTCCGGGACCTGACGAACAGCGGCACAATCAAGACGGCCGGGGTGGCGGTCGGAACGGGCGACTCCATGCCGTCGACCGTTCGCAACAGCGGCACGATCGCGGGCAGCGGCGCGCAGGCCATCATGGGCAGCTATAGCCCGGTGACCATCGTCAACGAGACAGGCGGCACGATTTCCGGCGGAGCCGGTTTCGATGCCGTTGCGCTGGCGGGCGGAGGGGCGCTCTCCAATGCGGGGACCATCAATGGCAACGTCAATCTGGCGTACAGCGCTTTTGGCGGCACCAGCATGGCGGGCGGCGCCTATGTCGATCGCGGGGGCACGCTGAATGGCAATCTGACATTCGGCGCGGGGAACGACATCTTCGTCGCCACGGGCGACACGACCGGCGTGCTGGGCACCCTCAATGCGGGCGCCGGTACCGATACATATGTGCGCAGCTACAATGCCAGCGGCAGCGTCGACCTTGCCGCCCTGCCAACGCTTCCTGTCGGTTTTGAACGGCGGGGCGTCGGCGCTTCCGGCGCGAACACGGTGGTGACGCTGACCGCATCGTCGGGACAGGCGAGCGAGCCGATCATGCTGGTCGGCGATGGCACCATCGTCAACATGGCGGATATCGCGACGGCAGCGGGTCTGCGGCCGCGGCGCCTTGTCGTGCTTGGCACCGCGATAGATCCGCTCAACCTCTCGGGCGCCGGCTCGACGCTCGCATTCATCAATCGCGGCACCATCGGCGACGGGGTGATCGGTTATGCGCGCAGCTTCGACAATGAAGGGACTGTCCTCAACCGCGTGGCGGGGAATGTCAGCGCCCAGATCATGGCGAGCGACGCAAACAGCTTCACATTCAGGAACAGCGGCACCATCTCGTCGCCTGACAACAGCCCATATTATTCGGGCATGGCGACGGCCGTCACCATCGAGGCTGCAACGAGCAGCCTTATGATCGGCCAGGCGGATATCGAGAATAGCGGCGCGATTGAAGGTGGCATCGCGGTGGCGCTGAACGCCAGGCAGTTCACCTTCGCGAACAGCGGCACCATCGCGCGCGGCAATGGCGAGAATGTCTCGGCGTCGATCGATATCGGGCAAGGCTATGGCGCCAGCGACGACATCAACGCCGACAGCGTCACCATCGACAATAGCGGAACCTTTTCTAACGGCCTCAGCCTCTATGCCGGCGCCAAGGCAATAAGCGTCACCAATAGCGGCATCGTCGGTTCGTCCTCTTATGGAGGGGCGATTTCCTTGACCCAATATGGCCACTGGACGGGCGACGCGACAATGGGCCTTTACGGCAATGTCGATCAGGACAGCGTCGCATTCGCCAACGGCGGAACGGTGAACGGCGGCGCGAATATCTTGGCAAGCGCCAGAACCCTCACGGTGACGAACAGCGGCACCGTGGATGCCGCAGCCACTACGCTGGCGGAGACCGACGGGGCCGCCCTTGAAATAGAGTCGAGCAGCCAGGGCAGCCAGACGATCAACCTCACCAACAGCGGGACGATCAAGACAGACCGCCTGGGCGTATCCGCCGTTTCCATCGAAGGCTACGCACGATCCGTCGACCAGCAGATACATGGCTATGATGAATCGGCCGGGCCCGGTGATGGAGAACCCACGACGAGCGTCAGCATCACGAACTCCGGTGTCATAAGTGCCGATGGAGGAGCCTTGCATGAAGCGGCATCTCCGCCGCCCTACCCATGGTATCCCGCGACGCCGGAAAGTCTGCAGCTGGTTACGGCCCTCGGGATCAATGCCTCGAGCGGCGGCGTTTCCTCCATCACCGTCACCAACGCCGTCGGCGGCCTGATTTCGGCGACGGGTGCAACCCGAAATGCGGGCGATCTGGAAGGCACGCCGCTCGCCGGGTTCGAGGATATCGGCTCGACGGCGTTCATGGCCTCGGCCAACAGGGTCACGTTGGTCAATGCAGGCACGATCCGCGGTCTCAATGGCGGCGTTACCCCTTCCGATCTCCTGATTTACAACGACATTTCGGATTATGAATATGCAGGCCGCTTCATGGCCGGCGCCATTCAAACGGTGAATTCGGCCGACACGATCACCAACCTCGCCACCGGCGTGATCAGCGGATCGGTCGATCTGGGCGCGATGGACGACAGCATGGTGAATTTGGGCACCATCAACGGCAATGTCTTCCTGGGCGAGGGGAACGACTCGTTCACGCATAATCTGCACGCCACGCTGAACGGCATGGTGGACGGGGGGGCGGGTACCGACGCGTTGGTCATCGACATCAACGGGGGCGGGCTGCTCGATCAGGCGACCTTCGACACATTCGTCAACTTCGAGAGCCAGGCGCTCAGCGGCACCGGTACGATCACGACGAACGGCCAGCTCGCCGTGGACAGCCTGTTCCTGCGCGATGCCCATATGACGCTGGCGGCCGGGCAAACATTGCAGACTGCGAGCGACATTGCCGTCGTCTTTGCCGACGGCACGAACAGCTTCATCAACATGGGGACGATCAAGGGCGGGCTCAGCTTTGCTGGCGGCACGAACAGCTTCGTCAACATGGGGAACATCGCCGGGCCGGTCACGCTGGGCGGCGGCAATGACATATTCACCATCGGGGCAGGCTCCTTGGTCTCCGGTCCGGTCGATGCGGGTGCAGGCAATGACCTGCTGATCCTGGCAGCCGGCGGCAGCGGCACATCTCCCGATGACATCCGCCTGTCCGCGTTCACGGGCTTTGAACGGACGCGGCAGGACAGCGGCACGGTCGCGCTTTCCGGCGATTACACGACGGGTCAGCTGGATATCGTCAACGGCCGGTTCATCGGACGCACGGGTTCGGTCCTGAACGCGCCTCTCATCACGGTGAATGGCGGCGCGACCTTTGGCAGCGCGGGCACCGTCAACGGCAATGTCACGGTACAGGGCACGCTCTCTCCGGGCGCGTCACCGGGTACGATGACGATCAACGGCGGCGTTGCGCTGGCCGGTGGGTCGACCACGCTGTTCGAAATGACGCCGACGGTGAGCGACGCCCTGATCATCAACGGATCGCTGGCCATCGCGCCTGGTGCAACGCTGACGCTGATCGGCAACCGTCCGCTGACCCCCGGCGTGACCTATCGGCTCATCACGGCAAGCAACGGCATCACCGGCAGCTTCACGACCATCGACCAGGCATCGACGGTGATCGGCTTCATCCGGCAGGGGAGTCAGAGCATAGACCTGCTCGGACAGTTCGTGGTCAACGGCAGCGCCAATCCGCAGGTGGTCCGCACGGTCGACTATCTCAATGGCCTGCTGATCGCCGGCACCGCGACCGGCGCCATCCTGGATGCCGCCCCATCTCTGCTGATGGCGGATGGTTCGGTGAATGCGGCATCCATCGCGCGCCTCAATGCCGAAAGCTACGCCTCCGCGTCGCAGATCGGGGTGGAAAATGGGCTGACCATCGCGGCGGCGCTACGCTCCGCCAATGTCGCATCGCATGGTGACGCGCCTGGCCTCTTCACCTTCGGCCAGACGTTGGGCGGCTGGCGGCGGTTGCCCGGCGCCGCGGCCACGGGCACGTCGCGGGCGGACATCTCCACCTATGGTGCGTTCGCCGGAATCGGGCTGGGATCGCAAACCGCGTCGATCGGCGCCTTTGCCGGCTATATCAATGCGCGGCAGCGGATCGCGGCTCTCGGCACGAAGACGCAAGCGGACGGCGTGTTGGCCGGCGTGTTCGCCCGGGCGACTTTCGACGGGTTCGAGATTGCCGCCTCGCTCAGCTATGACGGCAGTGCGGCGGACACGGATCGCACATTGTTCAACGGCAGCAGGACGAGCGCCCATTATCGGCTGCGCGGCTGGACGACGGACCTGTCGCTCGGCCGATCCTTCGCCATCGGCGGCGGCTGGTCGCTGCGGCCCGAAGTGGGCCTCACCCAAATGTCCTCACGCCGCGGACGTGCGACCGAAAATGGCGATGGAACATGGGGGCTCACCGTGGATGCCCGTCGAACCAAGGCAAGCTTCCTGAACGGTGCCTTCACGTTGAAGGGCGCGACGGCGGCCCGCATCAGCCCCTGGCTTTCGGTCGGCATCCGCCATCAGTTGAGCGATACCCATAGCGCGGCGACGGCGGCCTATATCGGTGTGCCCGACAGCCTGACAGTCATCGGCGTTACGCGCAACGCGACGCTGGCCACCGTCGGGGCTGGAGCGACCATGCAGCTATCGCGAGCGACAGCGCTCTTCTTCGGCGCCAATAGCGAGTTCGGCGCGGACAGCAGCGGCGAAAGCGCAACGGTCGGGCTGAAGATCCGCTTCTAGGGTGATTGATCTGATGATATCGGATCAATCGCTCCAGGGCAGCGGGCGAGGCGGCGCGGTTTCGGTCAGTCGGCCGGTGAGACCAGGAGCCTCGCTCTTCTCTCCACCGCAACCGCCGGGACAGGCAGATGGCCGAACGCAACATGGGCATCCGGACCATGCGGGCGATATCGGACCATATGGGTGACGGGAAGTGGCTGGCCCACGCTCGTGGGACGGATCGGAAAGCGACTGGCGGATGTCGCGATCAGTTCGCTTTTGCCGGGGGAAGAAGGCAGAGGCCTTCGCAGGGGGGCGCGCCGGAATTGTCGGTCGAAAGTCGGCTGTTTCGCGCGTCCGGTTCGTTTCGAAATGAGAAAGCGGATGAACTGCCTGCGTTCGGAGAGCGGATTTTGCTGTATTTCATTAAAGCCGTCCTGATATGGACAGCACATGTTCGCGGAGCTTCTCACGCCCAGCTATGCCATATTCGCAATCGCGTTCGTCGTGATGCTGGGAATCGGTACAATTGAGGCGATCGGACTGGGTCTTGGCCATTTCGACCTGGATAACGAAATGGCCACCGGTGCCGATGGCGGAGGGATCGATTCCTCCGGCGTTCTCGACTGGCTGGGGTTGCGGTCCGGATTGCCGGTCCTTGTTTGGTTCACCTCTCTGCTGGGGTGTTTTACGCTTGTCGGGATAGCCCTCCAGCAAAGCGCGACCGCGATCCTGGGAACGCCTTTCCACTGGAGTATTGCCGGTGCGGGCGCTCTTGTGGCTGGCCTGATTGCCAACGGTTTTGCATCGGCTGGCCTGGCGAGGATCTTGCCCGAATATGAGAGCACCATAATCGACACCGAGGATCTGATCATGCGCCGTGGAACCGTGCTGGAGGGGGCCGCCCGAAGGGGGCACCCGGCCAGGGCCAAGGTCATCGACCAGCATGGGCAGGCCCATTATGTGATGATCGAGCCCCATATGGACGGCGATGTCATCGCTCAGGGGGAGACGGCCCTGCTTGTCCGGCGTAATGGCCCGCTATTCTTCGTCCAGCCAGACGCGAGCACCCCATTCCGCCCATTATAAGGCGTCGTGCAAATCTATACAGGAGACTTTCTTGCCCGCATCGCTTCTGAACATCCTCATCTATGCCGGCATCGTGCTTTTTGCGCTCATTGTCATCGGCATCATCCTCACCAGGCTCTACCGCCGCGCGACCAAGGACGTTGCGCTGATCCGTACCGGATTCGGGGGAGAGAAAGTCGTGCTCAACGGGGGCATCATGGTCATCCCCGTGCTTCACGAGTTGATGCAGGTTCGCCTCACGACGGTGAAACTCGAAGTGTCGCGGCTCAACAAGGATGCGTTGATCACCCTGGATAAACTGCGCGTCGATGTCGTGGGGTTGTTTCACATCAAGGTGAAGCCGGATGCCCAGTCGATTGCAGCGGCGGCGCAGACGCTGGGCGATTCCGTGAACAACCCGGATGCGGTCAAATCCCTGCTGGACGGCAAGCTGGTATCCGCCTTGCGATCCGTAGCCGCGACAATGACCATGGAACATCTCCATGCCAACCGCGCAGACTTCATCCAGAAGGTGCAGGAAGCACTGATGACCGATCTGGACATGAACGGATTCCAGCTCGAATCGGTCAGCATCACGCATTTCGATCAGACCGCGTTCGAGCATTTCAACGAGAACAATGCCTTCGATGCCGAAGGCCTGACCGTGTTGACGCGCACCATTGAGGAACGGAAGAAAATCCGGAACGATATCGTGGCGACCAACCGCGTCGAGATCGAACAACGGAACCTCGACGCCAATAACCAGTCGCTGGAAATCGCGCAGGCGGCCGAGCAGGCGAGACTGACGCAAGAGCAGACATTGGCGGCCCGCCGCGCCGAGCAGGCGACGGCCATTGCAACGGCGGAGGCCGAGCAGACCCGCCTTGCCGAGATTGCCCGTATCAGTGCGGAGCAGGCGCAGACCGTGGCGCAGACTGAGGCCGATAAGGTGATCCAGACCGCGACCATTGCACGCGATGGCGCCGTGCAGACGGCGACCATCGAACGCGACCGCAATATCGAATTGGCGCGCATTACCACCGCTGTACAGACCGCGCAGAAATCCGAGGAGGAATCGACGGCAACGGCAGCGGCAAATGAGGCCCGCGCCCTTGCTGTTCGCGCCGAGGAAAGCGTGCAGACCGCCAAGGCGACGGAAATTGCAAACCGGAACAAGAATGTGGCCGTGATCGCGGCAACCCAGCGGGCCCAGGAAGAAGCGGTGCAGATCACCGTCGCTGCGTCGGCCGAAAAGGAAGCGGCTGAAGCCAGGGCGGCAGCGCTGCGGACAGAAGCGACCGCAGAGGCCGACGCGGAAAAGGCGCGCGCGGAAGGTCGTGCCGCCGCTTTCAAGGTCGACGCGGCTGGTCAGGCGGCGGTCAACGAAGCAACGAATGTCCTGAACGAGGCGCAGACAGCCTTGCTGGTCCGCAAGGCGATATTGGAAGCGTTGCCGACAATCATTGCAGCCGCCAGCAAGCCAATGGAGCAGATCGACAAGATATCGATCCTGGATGCACGGGGCCTGCATGGCGACCATGCAACCGGCGACGAAGCGACAGGCGGCGGCAATCTGGCAGATGCCGCCGTCTCCGCGGCGATGCGTTATCGGGTGGGAGGCCCGCTGATCGACGCACTGATGAGCGAACTGGGCATGTCCGGCGGCAGCCTCAATGGCATGCTGGCCGGCGCACCGGTGGCATCCTCATCAACGGAAGAAGGCGGAGACGCGTCGCATTAGGATCTGTTTCACCTAGGTTGAAGCACATCCAGAGTTCTGAGGTCGTTTGCGCATTGGGGGCGCTTGCATGCCGCGTCGATGCGGCTGCAAGGTCTCCGGCCTGGCTCATCGTGCGGCTGAGGCAGATGTTTCTATAAATCCGCCTCGCGGGGTCTGTCCGGCTGCGGGGGCGCCGCGCCGGTCAGCCGCAGCCAGGGGAGGAGGAATGGCCTGAGGATCGCCGACGTGCCATTGGGCGTTTCGACGTCGATGGTCCGGTGGCTGAACTGCCAGTAGATCACGATGCTCAGGGTCGCGGCGTAGAAGCACCAGACCGAAGCGAAAGCATATTCCTTGACGATCTGCGCGATCGTCAGCCCGATGAGGTTGAGCACGCCATAGGCTCTGACGACGCGATGGGTCGACAGCACCAGCGCCCCGCAGGTGACAAGGATATACAGCAGCGACACCTGGAAATTGCCGGTGAGCGGATTGCGGTAGGCGATCGAATGCTGCTCGACAAAGCAGCTGCTCTGGAAGAAGATCAGCCCGTAGATCATCCATGCACAGACCAGCGCGCCCAGAACGGTCAGCGCCATGATCGCGCGCCGCCGCCGGCCGGGCGGCTCCATCAGCAGGACCGCGAGCGGCATCAGAAGGGGCAGGATGCCCTGCGCATAGAGCATGAACAGGAAGGTGACATGATCCAGCGCCACCGGTCCGACCCTGCCATCCAGGCCGAGCCAGACAACCCCTTCCGTGAACTGGTGTATCGCGAACAACATGGGCACGGCGGCGAACAGCAGCGCGCGCGGTTCCCGGACATGGCGGAGCGTCGCCACCCCGATCGATCCGATCACGCCGGAAGCAATAAAGCTCGCGCTGGCCGAAAAGCACATGCGGTTCTCTCCAAATGGGACGCGGGAACCGCTGTGCAGCGCTTTGCGGCATATGGCCAGCGGGATGACGGATCGGGAAACCGGCATGGCGCGCCCGGCAGCGCGTGAAGCAACCAGCATATGTCCTTCGACGACCCGTTTTCGCGTTCTGTTCGTGAATGGGTTCGATTCCATATGCGAATCGTTCGAGCCCTAGATAGGTCAGTAAGGGGCCGAATCACTGAGAACACGAGGCGCTAATTCACATAAATCGGTTCGTTCATTAGTGGGGTGACCTGATCCACGGCCGATTCATCGACGTAATGCGCGATTACGCGACGCATGTAATCGGAACAGCGCTAACCAGGCGATTCGATCACGTCTTTTTACGACCCAGAAAGGCGGCGACTCCAGCTTTGGCTTCGGGCCCGGGGAACACCGCCCGTACAAGCCGATCTTCCACCGCAAGACCCTTGTCCTCAACGGTCGTGCTAGCGGCCGTGAGGCACTCCCTTATGGCCGCGATCGCGGTGGGACTATGCTGTGTAATTTCCCGGGCAAAACCGATCCCCGCCTCGACGAGATTCTCTTCAGGCTCCGTCACGCGATGGGCGAGCCCGATGACGAGGGCCTCGTCGAGCGAAATGTCTCGCCCTGTCAGCATGATTTCCAGCGCGCGCGAAGCACCGACGATAGCGGGCAGAAACTGGGTGCCGGCATAGGCGGGAAGCAGGCCCAGCTTGACTTCCGGCAGGCCGAATCTGGCGTGAGGCACGGCTATGCGAAGGGTGCAGGCCATGGCGAGTTCCATCCCGCCGCCCAGGGCCAGACCATTGACCGCGGCTACCGAGATCAGGCGCGAGCGGGATAGCCTGACGAGCAGATCGCGTGCCATCGCGCTCTTGTCCAACACCGCATCCGGGGTCATTGACTGCATCTCGGCCAGATCGGTGCCCGCGCAAAATGCGCGATCGCCCTTTCCGGTGACGACGAGCAGCGTTTTGCCCTCCGTTTCGAGCCTGTCGAGGCACGCGGCGAGGCCATTCAGAACCGGTTTGGTGAGAGCGTTCAGTTTGCGCATGCGAGTGATGGTGAACACCGCGCCGTCGTCTAGCCAGTTGATGCTGAATTCAGACTCGCCCTCGTCTTGGGGTGACTGTGGCTGCGCACTCATCGGCCTTGCTCCATTACTTCGGCCATCGCCCAATAGGCCCCGATCTCGCAGTCCCAAGTGGCTGGCGTCAAACCCGCTTGTCCCATCCGTCGCAAGTCCGCGCGTTTTATCTTCTCGGTTTGGGTCTTGGGCAGATCGTCGAACAGCTCGACATAGCGCACGGTCATCGCCTTGGGCAGCGCCTCACGGAGATATTCGAGGATGTCGGCTTCATGGCATGCCGCAGCCGGAGTCAGCTTGGCGCAAAGCTTGATGTCGTCTTCATTGACATCGGAAGGGACGGCGATAGCCGAGCATTCGAGGATGTGCGGATGGGCCAAAGCGATCTTTTCGATCTGGTCCGCCGATATGTTCACGCCGCGGCGGCGAATGCGGTCGCCACTGCGCCCCAGGAAATAGAAATAGCCATCGGGATCCTTACGGCCGCGATCGCCGGTCTCGAACCACATGTCGCGCCATCGGGCCACCGTCTGTTCGGCGTCGTTATAGTAGCCCATGAACATGATGCTGCGATGCCGGGGACGGACCAGGATTTCGCCGTCCGTTCCGTCCGGTACCTCGAAGCCGTCGTCATCGGCGATCATGATGTCGAACAGCCCGGACGGCATGCCGCAACTGCCCGGCTTGCGTTCGACGCCCTCGGGATAATGCGCGACGACCGTCAGCTCACTCATGTCATAGAGCGATATGATCCGAACGCCGAACCGCTCCTCGAAATCGGGATAATGGCCCGCGGCCGTGTACATCACGGGCACCTTGTGCTGGCGATCGCGTTCGCTTGGCGGCTGCTTCATGAGCAGAGCGATCAGCGGGTCGAGTATATGCGCCCGGGTCACGCCATTTTCTCGAATCTCTCGCCAATAGCGTGAAGCGCTGAACTTGCGGGAAACGATGAGCGTGGCGCCCGCGCACAGTGTCGACAATACGCCGGTGATCGTGGCGAACACATGATGAAACGGGAAGCAGCTATAATGGACGTCATCGGTGCCCAGATCGGCCAGATCGTTGAACTTGCGCGCGCTGGCCAGCATATGGCCGTGATCCATCATCACGCCCTTGGGCATGCCCGTCGTGCCCGAGCTGAACCGAATGGAGGCAAGGCCTGTCGATTCCACCTTGGCGAAGGGCTGGACACTGGCACGGCCGGCTGCCTCGACCTCGCTGACCCGGATGATGCGGCCGATTGCTCCGCGATCCATGTACAGCGCCATCGCGCGGTCATATATCTCGTCGGGAACGACCAGCAGCTTCACCTGAGACAGGGCTTCCGCACCGGCAGTCGCCAACGCGTCTAGCCCGTCGGCATCCGATATGATGGCGCTGACCTCGATCTTGCGGATGGCATGATCGAGAACGTCGCCACGAAATTCGGAATTGATCGCAACATCGGGGATGGACGCACGCAGCGCGGCGAACCATGCGGTTACATAGAGGCGCGATCCGCCAAGGAGCAGGCCGAGCTTGTCGCCGGGCGCCAGCCCGAAGGCGAGCAGGCCTTTGCCGAATTCCGCCGAACTCCGATCAATATCGCGATAGCTGATCTCCTCGCCGTCGCCGAGGAACCGCAGATAGGGCTTGTCCCCCAACTCCCTGGCGCGCGCTTCGATGACGTCTCCGATGGCGTCGGGTTTCGCGCTGAGATCCGCTTCGGATAACCTATGTGCGTACATCAATCCTCTCCGACATTTGTCGCGCTCATCGCTGGCTTCCGAGCCGACCGGCTATCCTTCAGGCGAAGTTGAAGGATGGATAGCCGGTCTCTGCCTCCGCGCCGACTTTTTCCCGATATCGGATCGCGCCGCCGGCGTAGACGATGATCTTCGGCGCATAATCGCGGTCGACATTCGAATTATAGCCGGTGAACCAGGATTGCTGGCGGCCGAACAATATCTTGGTGGCCATATGTTCGACGTGCGCACCCCATTCCCGTTCGATCTCAGGAGCGGCCTCGACGCGTTGATACCCGTTCTTCCGGACGAATTTCAGCAAGTCCGTGGCCCATTCGACGGCTTCCTCGATGCCCCGGGGGAAATTCGTCGCGGCCGATCCGCTCTGCGGGCCCGCCAGGGTAATGAAGTTGGGGAAACCATGGACCGCAAGTCCATAGGCCGTGACCGGTCCCTGGCTCCACTTCGTCCGCAGCTTTTGCCCGCCGGTTCCGGTGATATCGATCTTGTCGAACGATCCGGTGATGGCGTCGAACCCGGTCGCATAGACGATGATGTCGAATTCGAAATCCTCTTCGCTCGTCCGCACCCCTTTGGGGGTTATGGTTTCGATCGGCGTTTCGCTGATATCGACCAGGCGGACATTGGGTTGGTTATAGGCTTCATAATAGCCCGTTTCCATCGGGACACGCCGGGTGCCGAAGCCGTGATCGCGCGGTATCAGCTTGTCGGCGACGGCCGGGTCCTTCACGCGCTGGCGAATCTTCTTCTCGATGAACTTCGTCATTTCCGCATTGGCGTCCTCATCGACCAGGACGTCCTTGAAATTGCCCAGCCAGATGCCGAAGCCCGATCCGGCATATAGGTCTTCCCAGAATTTCTCCCGCTCGGCCGCGGAGACGTCGATCAGCTTTCGCGGGTCGGCATCGTGCTTGAAGCCGCTGGGAGTGTTCCTGCATTGCAGGAAGACCTCGTCATAGCGCGTCTTGATGTCGGCCATCTCCTCGGGCGTCAGCGGCGCATTGTTGAGGGGCGCGCACCAGTTCGGCCGCCGCTGAAAGACGGTGAGGCTTCCGACCTCCCCCGCGATCGCCGAGATCATCTGCACACCGGTTGATCCGGTGCCGATGACGGCGACGCGCTTGCCCTTGTAATCCACGCCTTCACGCGGATGATAATAGGTATGAAAAGACAGCCCTTCGAAGCTGTCGAGCCCCTTGTAGCGTGGCGGGGTCGGGCAGGAGAGCAAACCGACGGCGGTAAGAATGAACCGGGTCGTGACGGTGCGGCCATCGGAAAGGGTGACGACCCAGAAATCGCCATCCTCCTTCCATGCGGCGCCGGTGACCATCAGGCTGAACTGCATATATTTGCGCAGCCCGAATTTCTCGACGACATGGTGGAAATATTCCTCCGTGTCCTCGCGCGGGGAAAAACGTTCCTTCCAGTTCCATTCCTGAAGCAGTTCCTTGGAAAAGGAATAGCCATAGGTTTCGCTTTCGGAATCGAAACGGCAACCGGGATAGCGATTCCAGTGCCATGTGCCCCCGGCATCGCTTCCACGCTCGATAACCGTGAAGTGCATGCCCATTTCGGCCAGGCGATAGGCCATGTAGATGCCGCAAACGCCTGCGCCGATGACGAGCGCGTCATATTCGGGCGCATTTGAAACCTGGTCGTTCACTCTGTCTTCCTCATGCGATTGCCCGCCCGTCGGGGCGGGAGGCCGGCGAAATTGGCTGGACGAAACGGATGGTCATCCCGCGAACCGGTGGCTGGGCAGGCCGCGGACGCCGGGCCTGCAGCGATATGTGGCGCCGGCATGGGGCTCATGCGGTCTGCCGTCGTCATGGATCAGCTGGTTGGCCGTGGTGATGTACAGTTCCTCGAGCTGCGGCCCGCCGAAATTGCAGCTCGTGACGCGGGCCATGGGCAGGCTGATCGCCCCCAGGCAGACCCCCTCGGGCGAGAACCGCCTGACGGCGCCGCCCAGATAGAGCGCGACCCACAAACAGCCTTCGGCATCGACTGCCATGCCATCGGGCAGTCCCGCGGGCCTCGGTATGTCCAGGAAGCGGCGGCGGTTCGAAATTTCGCCGGTTTCGATGTCGTAATCGAACGCATCGATGGCGCGTGCCCCTGTGTCGACATAGTAGAAGATGCTGTCGTCGGGGCTCCAGCCCATGCCATTGGACACGAATACGTCGCCGAGCATCTTGTTCGGCTCCAGGCCGGCACCGACGCGATAGAGAGAGCCCGCGCCCCGCTCGAACGCCATCGAGAAAGTGCCCGACCATAGACGCCCGCGGGCATCGCATTTCGCGTCGTTCATCCGGTGATCGAGATCCTTCTCGATCGGGACGAGCAGCTCGATCGAACCGTCGTCGCCTACCGCCAGCAGCCCGTCACGGCCGGAAGCAACCAAGCCGCCGCTCCGGCGCGGTATGGCGGCGCCGATTTCCTGCCCCGCGTCGATGCTGGTCAGCGCGCCGGACGAGGGATCGAGCCGATAGATCCGGCCGATAGTGGAATCGACGAAAATGAGCGTACCGGTCTGGTCGTCCCAGATGGGCCCTTCGCCGATGTCCGCCGCGACATCGGCGACCAGTTCGAGCGTGACATCCAAGGCGGGAACGCCGCTCATTTCGGCGCTGCCAACGGCAAGGTCACCGCCCCCATGTCTCGCGAAGGAAGAATGACCGAAGCCGTGCCGGATGCGGAAAGGGCGCCAAGCTGGTTGATGGCCCGCACGTCCAGTTCGACCAGCCCCTGACCGTCCCTGACCGTCTTGCCGGTGATCTTGCCCGACCACCACAGCGTGTCGCCGACCAGGTTGGGCCGCAGCACGGCAACGTCCAGTGTGTGCAGAAAGCCATGATCGCCGATCCAGTTGGTGAGCATATGCTGCGCCCAGGTGATGCGTTGCGGGCCGATGTCATAGGCGCCGCCCATACCGACATCGCCCCCGGTACGGGCTTCGAGATGGCCCCGGCCCGCGGACTCCCGTGCGCCCGTGGTTTCGTTGACGTGATAGTCCTGATGCCGCTGGCGATAGCGCAGCGCATCGCCGTGCACGCCGCCATAGGGCTGGGCGCCCTGTTGGGCGGAGTACCATGCCATGATATCGACGATGCTGAGCGGTCCCCGCACGACCTGGGGAATGTCTTCACCTGCGGTCACGTCTTCCCAGAAGAGCGGCTCGTCCCCTTGGCGGGGTTCGGACAGCATTTGTGCCTCGATCCGCTCGATCTCTTCGGCCGTGTAGCGGTGGGGCTCGGACGTGGCGCCAAGTTGCTTGCCCTTGGCCTCCGCCAGCTTGTCGCCACGGGGCGTCCTAGCGCAGCGGGCATTGGCTGTGGCTACCAGCCGGCCGTGCTGGTTGTAATAGCGGGCCTCGCCCGTTTGCAGCACCCATTGGGGAAAGCGGCGGCCGCTCTTGATCTCCAGCTTCTTGAGGCAGACCTCGGTCGTGAACGTGTCGCCGATGAATATCGGTTCGAACCAGGTCCAGCCCGTGCCGGCATAGATCCACTGCATGCCGGGCAATTTCGGCGCGATAACCGTGTTGTCGACCGCATATAATATGCAGGGCGGGGCGACGATTTGCCCGTACGGCGACTTGGCCGCATAGTCCGCGTCCAGCCACAGCGGATTATCGTCGCCCACGCCCCAGGCGAAGTGCCGGATGGCGTCGCGCGTCGCGGCCTCGATCCACTGCATGCGATCGCGGCGCAGAGGCACGTCGATCAGGGCTTGCGCTGCGGCGATGCCTTCCTCGGTAATCGTTCCCCAACTCATTGGCCGATGCCTTCCTGTACGCGGCGAACGACGAAGGGCGGGCAGGGTGCGCCGTTCTCATCGAAGAAACCGGGCCGGAACACGTTCCAGTCCTTGGCTTCTTCCAGGGAGAGGACAGGCGCCATGGGTGCCCCCGTGTTGATCGCCAGTTCGAGCAATTCCCTGCGGCTGCGCTGCATCAGTTCCTGGTCCAGAAGCGGCGCGACCCGGGAATCGTCTTCGGAGAGCTTGAAGGGATTTTCGAATGCGGGATCTTTGGACCATTCGGGATCGCCCAGCGCCGCGACGATCGCCCGCCAATCGGGACGAGATCGCGCCTGGACCGCGACGAACCCGTCCTTGCAAGGGAAAAATCCTTGCGGAAAGACGCCGCCATGTTCAATCGCCGTGCGCCCGTTGCGCGACCAACCATAGGGGACGCCGGCATGATTGCCTGAATTCTGCTCGGCAAAGGCGCGGAGCAAATCCGCGGCCGACACGTCGATGCGGCGGGGCAGTGACGGCCGGGCGTGCGCTTCTGCGATCTTCAGCGAGAGCGCCAGGCTGGCGCCGTAGAGGCCCACCCATTTTTCGGGGATCTTCGCCGGCATGAGTCCGGGCGCGCCATCGGCAGGGCCGATCACGGTGGATACGCCGGATACGGCGCAGGCAAGGTCGCCCACGCCGGGACGGCCCACTTCATAATCCCATAGGATGATTTCGGTCGGGCCTGCCTCTTCTTCGGTCCGTGGCCGCTGCTTAATTGTATCTCCGGCGATCAGGATCGCGAGTGGCGCGGGGCTCGAAGCTCTTGCGGCCTCTAGGGTCTGCGCACCAGTCACGCTATTGCCCAGTTGACGTAGCCAGCGGGCGGCATGCAGCACGGCCCGGTTGGTCCCGACGATGACATAATGACTCTCGCCCACGGCCAGGCTGCGCTCCGGCCGGATTGCGGCTGACGACGTCGTCATGCGCGCCCCTCTGCCTTACCGGGATGTTGGCCCAGGACCGCGTAGCGTTCATGCGGCCAGCCGAGCAGTTTGCCGAGTACATAGGCATTGCCCTCCCCCAGGGTGGGGGCGGTCTTGCGCAATGGCGGGCGATGTCCGTCCATCCACCAAGGGGCCGCGACGATATTCTCCGCGCCGCTGACCGGATGGATGGTGGGAAGCAGCGTGCTTTCGTTGGCGGCGCCCGCGCCGAACTCCGCCGGCTTCTCGATCACGCGGACGCCCCTGGCGCCGGCGGCTTCGAAAGCGCTCAGCGCATCGGTGGCGTTCAGGGCGCCAGCCTTTCGCGCCAGGCCGTCGAACATATCGGCGGCCATGGCTTTTTCCCAATCGATGCACAGATGCTGCCCATCCCCGGTGGGGACGATGCTCGTGGACGATGCGGGCAGTGTCGGGTCGAGGCCCAGATCCTTCGCCAGCGCGACAAGGCTGTCGTCGTCATCCGCGCCGATATGGGCGGCGGCCTCCAGCTGCGAGATTTCCACATGCGCGCCCTGGCCGGAGCGCCGCGCGTCCAGGATCGCCGCGATCGCCGTCAGCAGCCCATAGCTCGCGGCATTGGGATCGGACGAAACGAACGTCGGCGAGCCGAGGAAGCTGCCGTCCCGCGAATCCACGACCCGGGCCTCCAGTCCCGACAGGGACGACAGTGCCAGACCATAAGCGCGCATATCCGCGAGCATGGATTCCGATCCGAAGCCGGCGAGCGAGAGCAGGACGATCCGGGGGTTCGCCGCCGCCAGAGCCGGAAAGCCGATGCCCAGCCGCTCAAGGGTGCCGACGGTGAAATTCTCGATCACGATGTCGGACAGTTTCACCAGCTCCAGCATGGATGCGCGATGATCGTCGTCCTTGAGATCCAGGGTGACGCCGACCTTGTTGCGATTGAGCCCGTGGAAGGATTGCGACATTTCGCGCCGCACTTCCTCCGGATAGCGGCCGGCCAGGCGCTCGACCCCGCGCGTGCGATACAGGTCGAACCGCTTGTACCATTCGATCTTGATGACTTCCGCGCCCAGGTCGGCCAGCAGCTGACCGAGCAGGGGACCGGACCAGACCCAACATAATTCGATGACTCGGACACCGCGAAGGGGAAGGTCGGCACTCACAGTTTGGCGGCGCTCGGCTCGAGGCCGGACATGCGGGGCGCCGGACTGCACGCCAAGGCATGTTCTGCGCCGCCAGGCCAATCTGACGATCGGGGATTTGTTGAATACATATCCTCTCTCCCTGCTTCTCTCAATCGCACATCGGCATATGTTTGATCAACATGAACGTTGACGTTGATCAAGCGGATTCAACCAAACTTGTCAATAGACAATTATTTTTGTCTAGAGAAAATTATAGATCAAGCCGATTGCGTTTTCAGCGCACCAGCGATCGCTTCCGCAGCCGCGAGCAGAGATTCAGCGATGCGCCTTTTCCTGTCGCCATCCAGAGTCGCACTTATCGAAGCCGCGCCGATCACGCCGGCGATGCTGTTGTCGGGGTTGACGACGGCCGCCGCCAGGGTGACGACTCCCAAGGAAAAAACGCCGTCATCTTCGGCAAATCCCTTGACGCGAACCTGATCGACCTCGTCCCACCAACGATCGAACGGCAGCGGTATCTGCCAGCGGATATTCTGGAATTCGCGTTGCAGATCTTCGGGGCGCTCTTTCGCATGCATCGCTATGCACCGTCCAGCAGCGCCTGCCAGGCGCGGCACGCGGCCGCCCAGCGTCACGTTCAGCGACAAGTCGCTCGGCGGACTGATGGATATGACACAGGCAGTGTGCCTGTCGTCTATCAGGGCCGTGGCGGTCGCGGTCACATTATGCCGATCGGCAATGTCGTGCAGATAGGGTTCGGACAGGTCGGCGAACGGGTCGCGCCGTCCGGCTGCGCCGGCCAAGGCGAGAATGCCGTTGCCCAGCCCGTATTTCTTGCTGCGTTCGTCCGTCTCGATAAGGTCCGCTGCGGCCAATTCCCGCAATATATGGAGCGCGGTACTCGGCAGCATGCCGGTGGCGCGCGCAATCTCGGACAGAGTGAGGGGAGCCTTGCGCCTTGCAAGCAGCCACAGGATCGCGGCTGCGCGGCGCACCGCAGGCACCGCCTTGGCCGGCGGAGGCGCCCCGCTCGAGGAGAAGCTGTCGGAACCGGGAGGCGGAACGGTCATCGATCATCGCTTTCCGGCGGCATCGTTTCCTCTTTCGCCACATCCTGCCGGCGCAGCAGGCCGCGCCACATGAAATCCCCGATCTGCTGCGCGCGCAACGCCATTTCCCCTGCATCGCCCTTTTCCAGGAGGCCGAGCTTGACGGCCAGCGGCTTCAACCCGAACAGCACGCCCCCGCCATGTGCGACCAGGACAGTGACGAGTTGGGCCGGCATCTCATGCAGAATGCCAAGGCCCACGCCTTCGGATATCACCTCTTCCAGCCGCGAATAGCGCTCCGCCAATATCGTATCGGCGATATGGTCGAGGCGGGCGCTTTGCGTGGTGCCTTCATTGTTCAGCAGTCGAAGCATTTCCGGCACCACACCGATGGCTTCCAGTATCTGGCTGACCGCGAACGTGAAGCGCGCTTTCAGCGATCCTTCGCGGGGAAGGCTGATCATGCGCTCGCGGAACTGGTCCAGCCCATATTCGACACTGGCTTCCCACAAGCGTTGCTTGGTGCCGAACCGCAGGTTGAGCAGGCCGTGGCTTATTCCCAGCTGCTGGGCGAGCGTGCGCATCGACATGCCTTCATAGCCATGTTCGGCAAAGGCGCACAGGGCCGCCTGCAGCAGCTTCTCGCGGGGCAACTCCTGATCGCCCCCGGCCGGCGGCCGCCCCCGGCCGCGTTTCGCAGCTTTACTCTCGTTATCCATATATAGACACTTGACTATTTAATTCCTGGGTTCAATAGCGGCATTGAGACATGGCTACTATCAATTTCCACGACTGGAGAGGTCAAAATATATGGATATCGCAGACGAGTTGATCGGCCGTGCCCGCGAACTGCAGCCGGTCATTGCCGCGCGGGCGGCCCGCACCGCGGAAAATCGCGCGCCCCTGGACGAGACCATCCAGGATCTGGCGGATGCCGGCATTTACAAGATGCTCTCGCCGAAACGCTTCGGCGGGTACGAGCTTCACGTCGATACGATGACCGAAGTGTGCCTGCTGATCGCGGCGGCCTGCCCATCGACCGGGTGGGTCACGTCCTTCTACATCGGCCACAACTGGCTGCATGCGGTTTTCCCGGAAAAGTCGCAGGAGGAGGTCTTCGCCGCCAGTTCCTTTGCGTTGAGTTCCGGCCAGGTCGCGCCCACCGCCAGGGGCAGGCGCATGCCCGGGGGCTTCGAAATTTCGGGACGCCAGGCCTGGAGTTCGGGCGTGATGCACGCCGACTGGGTGTTCTTCACCGGCATCGTGAGCGACGACGGCAAGGAGCCTCATCCCTATATGTTCTGCGTACCCCGCGACAAGGTGACGGTGATCGATACATGGCACATTGCGGGCATGCAGGGGACGGGCAGCAACGATGTGGAAGTGAACGAACTGTTCGTTCCGGATCACCATGCCGTCTCCTTTCTGCAGCTGATGGACGGGACCCATCCCGGCGGCCGTATCCATGCCAATCCCCTCTACAGATTGCCGGTCACCACGGCGCTGAGTTTCGAGGTGATGCCTGTGATTGCCGGGGCGTTCCGGGGTGGGGTGGACCATTTCAACAGGATCATGACCGCCCGCGTTCAAAGCTATACCGGGCAGAGTTACGCGGAGAAGCCGGCAGCGCAGATGCGGGCGGGCCGCGCCTATGCGCTGGCCGATACGCTCGATACGCTCGCGCGTGATGCCGCGCGCAAGGTCGTGGCCCTCGACCGTCATCTGGCGCCGGTCGAGCGCGCGGAATTGCGCATGCGCTCTTCCTATATGACCAAAATGGCGTGCGATGGCATGAATGACGTCATGCATGGCGCAGGGGGCGACTCATTCCGTGACGCCTGTCCGTTGCAGCGCTATTTCCGCGACCTCAACGTGCTGCGCACGCATGGCGGCCTCGATATCGAGAATATGTCCGAACTGTACGGCAAGGTGATGATGGACCTCGATATCGGCCGTATCATGCTTTGACCCGGAAGGGCCTGGGACGTCCCGATCGGCCGACCGGACCGGACGTGCCAACGCCTTATGTCTCGCGAAATTCCGGGGAGGGTGGGGAATAGGATTCGCCCTGGACCATCTCCACGAAATTGCCGTCGGGATCGAAGACCCCGCAATGCTGATATTGCACGCCGCGCGCGGTCGTGGCCGTTTCCAGGACCAGCCATGGCTTGTACCCCGCGGCGATCAGGCTGTCATAGGCATCCCTGATATTGGTGACCCGCAAGGTGATATAGCGCAGGCCGGGTGCGAAGCCTTCGACCGGCGGTCCCTCGACCGGCTCGAAGAAATAGGTCAGCTTCAGAATCGTGTTGCCGAATTTGAAGCCACGCACATGCACGAAGTCCAGCTTGACTTCGCCATAGGGTTCAAAGCCCAGCAGATCGATGTAGAAATGCAGCATTTCCTCGATATTGCGGACGATGATCCCGGTTTCGAACGATGAAACGGCACTGTCGTCGATGATCGGTTGGGCCATGCATATTCTCCTGACTTGGCGACTTACTCAGTTCTGATCCTTGCCCAGGTAAAAGCGTGGATAGGCGTCCATGCCGATGGGCGTCGCGGCGGGATCGAATTGCCCCAGCAGGGCCTTTTCGAAGGCGGGGTCCTCGGTCATGCTGTTATACCAGCCGGGATAGCCTTCGGGGATGGCCGAGACCGCATCGAGCTGCGCCAGGTCCCGATCGTCCAGCGCCACGGCTCTTTGGGGCAGGTTGGATTTCAGCTGGTCCAGGCTGCTCACGCCGATCAGCACGGATGCCACCGCGGCCTGCCGGGCGGTCCACGCGAGCGCGACCTGCGCCGGGCTCGCGCCATGTTTGTCCGCGACCTCCCGCAGCACGTCAACGACGGCATATCCCTTCTCGCGATCAAGCGGCCCCAGCGTGAAATGCGCCAGGCGCCCGCCATGTCCATGTGGCTCCGCGCGCGTATATTTGCCGGTCAGAAAACCGTTCGCCAGCGGACTCCAGGCCATGATCGCAATGCCGGCATCCTGCGCGAACGGGATCGTCTCCTGTTCGATCTCCCGGCCGAGCAGCGAATAATACATCTGGGCGACGATGAAGCGCGCCCAGCCATTTTCCCGTTGCAGCCCGATGGCCTTCGCGGCCAGCCAGGCGGGCCAGTTGGAATAGCCGATATAGCGAACCTTGCCCGCGCGGACTACGTCGTCCAGTGCGCGGAGCGTTTCTTCCAGCGGCGTATATGGATCGGTGCGATGCACGATGAACAGGTCGATCCAGTCGCTTCCCAGCCGCTTGAGGCTGTTTTCCACGCTGGCGATGATATGCCGGCGCGACAAGCCCGCGTCCATCAGGGACGGACCGACGCGCAAGCCCGCCTTCGTGGCGATGATAACATCGCGCCGGCGCTTTCCCAGCACCCGGCCGATAATCTCTTCCGATTGACCCAGGCCGTAATAATCGGCCGTGTCGATGAAGTTGACGCCGCGATCGATCGCTGCTTCGAGGATCGCGCGAGACGGGCTTTCTTGCGCCGCGGTCTTCAGGCGGACGCCATCGGAGCCCTCGGCTACGAAGCCCGGCGTGCCCAGGCAATATTCCGACACGAACAGGCCCGATGCCCCCAGGCGCTTATACTTCATGACCCGTGTCCTGGCAGGATGTCGCGGCAGAGGCAGCGCAGCGCACCATTCACGACGGCGGGCCTTTCCCAGCACAGGAAATGGCCGCCGCCATCCACCAGGAACGGGCCGACCAGCCGTTCATAGGCAACCTCCGCCCTTCGCGTGACGATGGGTCCGATGATCTGGTCGGCCGTCCCGTAGAGGAACATCGTCTCCGCGCCGACCTTTAGCGTGATCATGGGCTCGGCAAAGAATTTGTCCGGGTGCAGCAGTGCCGCATAATAGTTGATGGAGGCGCGGAAAGTCTCTGCGGAGGCGAAGGGTGCGGCGTGGAACGCGGCGGCACTGTCGTCGAAATTTCCTTCGCCGGCCAGATTGAGCCGTGGACCGCCCGTTCGCCAGACCCGTCCCTGGTAGAAGCCTCGAACATAGGCCGCGCGTGCCGCGTCATCGGCAAACCGGGCCGCAAAGGCGTCGGGGTCCGCTCCATGATCGGTGATGTGGCTGGAGAGGGAGAGATTTTCCTGCATCAGGTTGCCTCCGCATCCGGCGCGATCATAGGCCTCCGGCAGAAGGGGCACCATCGGGTTCCACAGCAATTGACGGATGATCCTGGCCGGAAAGCGGGTCGTCATATCCAGGGCGGTGAACGATCCGAAATCGAACGCCGCCAGCACCCATCGATCATGGCCCAACGATGCCATCAATTCGGCAAACTGGAATGTCGAGCGCACCGGGTCGGGATAGCCATGCGGAGACGCCGGTGAATCCCCCCAGCCGCTCGCGTCCGGCGCGATCACTTCGAAACCCGCTGCGGCAAGCGGGCCGATATTGCGATAGAATATGCGCTTCGTACTTGGCCAGCCGTGCAGCATCAACAAGGGGACTCCGCCCTTGCCTTCACGAACGAAGGCCAGTTCGGTGCCGTCGGACAGTCGTGCGCGCTGGACGGCGAAGCTGTTCGCGTCGGGCAGGGCGGCAGGCTCGGTCACGATGGGACGCACGGCGTCACGGGGGCCTGGATTGATGGCGCCATGCTGCTCCTCTCCCGTCATAGCGGCAGCGAGCGCCGCTGCATCGTCTAGCGTGGACCCGAATTAAAGAGCAGCGATTGTTTAGTCAACGTGAACGTTGATAATTGGCCTGAAAGCGATTAACTCCCCAGAGGAAAAGAAGGCCGAACATCATGAAATTGCGCGACGACTGCCTGCCATTCTGGCGCGACATCACCTTGCGAACTTCCGAAGGGCGCGTGGATGCGGAGATCGTGGACAATGTCCATCATTTCGTCGTCACCATCCATCATGACGGCGACATGGTCACGGATGTGACGGGGCATGCGATCCGCGTCCCGTGGATAACCTGTCCCGGCGCGGTGGGGCAATTGTCTCAATTGAACGGAACGTCGGTCGCCATGGGGTCGCGCGTCCTCGTCGACCAATCGCAGCAATGCACGCACATGCTGGACCTGGCCAGGGTGGCTATCGCGCAAGTCGGGCGGGGCGGCATGCGCCGCTATCAAGCGAATATTCATTACGACGAACGACGCGAAGTCGTCGTGGCGCAGTTGGAGCGCGATCGTGCATTATTGCTTGATTGGGTGCTCAAGGACGGGCTCGTCCTGTCCCCGGGGCCATTTGAAGGACATTTTACCGAAGGACGATCCTTCTGGTCGGACGCGGTCCGGTCGGACCCGGATCTGGTCGAGGCCGGACTCATCCTTCGCCGCGCGATCTATGTCTTCCGCAGCCGTCGTTATTCGGCTCCGCGCCACCGCGCCGCGGATACGCCGGGGATGAGTGGCGTCTGCTATTCCTTCCAGCCCGAGCGTGCGGAACGGGCCTATCGCCCAGCGGATTTCGTGGAGCTGCCGTGAAAGTTCCTTCGAAAAAAACCGATCTATCAACACGTGCGTTGACTAAGTCGACAGCGTCACATAATGCGGTTTCCCAGAAGGTTTCGGGTGTCTTGAACAGTGGCGCACCCGACAGAAGGAGGGAAAGCGTGTCTCAGAAAAGTCTCGGAATTCATTCCTCTCAGGCATTGGGGGCCGAGCAGTTGTTCGACGATTGGCTGGCGCGTCTGTCGGTGGCCTTGGAGGCACGAAACGGTGCCGATTTTGCGGCGTTGTTCGTGGAAGACGGATATTGGCGCGATATTCTGTCTTTCTCTTGGGAGCGTCCGACATTTGCGGGGCGCAAGGCGATCGGCGATGGCTTCGCTGCGACGGCCGCGCTGGCGAGCCCGCGCAATTTGCGGCTTGCCCTGGATCGGACTGCGCCACGCTTCGCCCGCCGATCCGGCAGGGACGTCATCGAGGCATGGTTCGCATTCGATACCGCGTTCGGTACGGGGGCGGGCTTTGCCCGGCTGATCAACGACAGCGACCAGTTCGACAGCGATATGCCTTTTCGGCCGCGGGCCTGGATCTTGCTGACCACCCTTCAGGAACTGCGGGGATTTGAGGATAAGGTCGGCGTCCGCCGCCCCTCCGGCGAGCATTTCTCCAAGATCGAGAGCCCGGTAAGCTGGGCGCAGCAACGTGCCCGGGAACAGGAATTCGCCGATCGCGATCCGGAAGTGCTGGTCGTGGGCGCAGGGCAGGGTGGCCTCATCCTGGGCGCCAGGCTCCGGCAGATGGGTGTCGATGCGCTGATCATCGACAAGTCCGAGCGCATTGGCGATGTCTGGCGCGGCCGATACAATAATCTGACCTTGCATAACAAGCTCACGGCCAATCATTTCCCCTATATGCCGTTTCCCACCAGCTGGCCGGTATGGCTGCCAAAGGACATGCTGGGCGATTGGCTGGAATCCTACGCCAAATTCATGGAACTCAACGTCTGGACGTCGACGGAGCTGGAAGCCGCGCATTTCGATGAAGGCGAACAGATGTGGACGGTCACCGTCAGACTTTCGGGTGGCGATCACCGTGTCATGCGCGTCCGGCATCTGGTCATTGCCACGGGGGTGTCCGGCGGCCTGCCCAAGAAGCCGGACATGCCGGGCCTGTCCAGTTTCGCGGGGGAGGTGGTCCATTCCGGCGAGTTCCGCACGGGCATGGATTATAAGGGCCGCAGCGCCATCGTGATCGGCACCGGCAATAGCGGCCATGACATCGCCCAGGATCTGTATGTGAGCGGTGCGAAATCGGTTTCAATCATGCAGCGCGGCCCCACCTGTGTGCTGAGCCTGGAGCCGAGCGCGGTCATCAGCTATTCCATCTATTCGGACGAGACGCCGGTCGAGGACACCGACCTCATGGTGGCCGCGCTTCCGCACGACATGCTTCTCGATTCCTATAAATGGATCACGAAGAAGACCGACGAATATGACCGGGACCTCGTCGGCAAGCTCAATGCCATCGGCTTCAAGACCCATACGGGGCAAGACCAGACGGGCTTCCAACTACTGTATCTGCGCGGCGCCGGCGGATATTATATCGACGTGGGTTGTGCGGAACTCCTGATCGATGGCGATGTCGGGCTTGTCCAGTATGAGGATATCGAACGGTTCGTGCCCGATGGACTGCTTATGAAGGACGGGCGGACGATCCCGCTCGATCTGGTCGTGCAGGCGACTGGCTTTGAAAGCATGTCGGAAATGGTGCGCCGCCTGCTTGGGGACGATGTCGCCGACCGCCTCGGCCCAGTCTGGGGCTTCGATGAGAATGACAATATCCGCAACATGTGGACGCGCACGCCGCAGCAGGGACTATGGCTGATGGGAGGGGCCATTCTGGAAGCCCGGTTGAATTCGCGGTTCCTTGCGCTGGAAATAAAGGCGTCGCTCGAAGGATTGATGCCGGATCGCAATTCGATGCCTTTGAACGCCCTTGCTTCGGCGACCCGCTGGGAACCGGTCGGAGATTAGGACGGTATATATTGCATTCCGTCCTTGCACGGCGCTATGCTGAGCCGCGCAAAACCAGTTGGATTTGGGACTAGAAGGGGCGGATGGCAGCAATCAGCGATATTGCTCAGCGCCGCGCGCTCGCGCGGACGACTGACGATCCCGACTATCGGATACGCCGGGAGGAGTTGATTCACGCTGCGGCGCGGGTTTTCCGGCGCAAGGGTTTCCAGGCAGCGAAACTGCAGGATATTGCGGAGGAAATCGGCAAGGACCGGGCGTCTCTCTACTATTACACATCGGGGAAAGATGAGCTTTTTCAGGATGTCGTTGCCGAAGCGGTCCTGAGCAATGTCGAGATGGTCGAACATCTTTACGCGGATAAGATTCCATCGGTGGGAAAACTTCGCTGCCTGATCACGCGGCTCATGGAATCCTACGAAAAACATTATCCTTATCTGTTCGTCTATGTTCAGGAGCCCATGGCGCACCTCGACGACAGCACGGAATGGAACCGGATGATGATCGCGCTGCAAAAGCGGTTCGACGACGGTGTCAGGGGCATCATCCGGCAAGGAATGGATGACGGATCGCTCACCGTCCCTGAGGATCAGGTCCGTCTGATCGCCAATGCGATTATCGGAATGGTATCCTGGAGCCATAGATGGTTCCAGCCGGCCAAGGGTGTGTCGGGCGGCGACATAGGCGCCATTTTCGCGGACGCGATATTGAACGGCATAGCCGCCAAAGCGGACTGAAGCTGGGATGCGGTAGCAGTCAAAACCCCTGCTTCAGCCTGTCGAACCCCTGCCGTTCCAAAGTCTCGCGGAATGCAGGATCGGCTATCTCGATCATCCGCCGCATTCTTGCCCGCATGGGCTGGCCGCGCAGGTCCGCCACGCCATGTTCGGTGACGATGTAGTCGACATCGGACCGCGCGCAGGTGACGTTATCGACCCTGCCCAATATCCGGCTGATCGCGCCGCGTGCAGCGGTGGAGGGCAGGGCGATGATCGCGCAGCCCTGTGCGGCGCCGTTGGCGGCATGCATGAAATCGATCTGGCCACCGACGCCGCCGATATAGGTGCCGTTGGTGACTTCGGCATTCACCTGGCCGGTGATGTCCACCTCGATCGCCGAATTGATCGCGACCAGATTGGGTATCTGGGAGGTCGTAGCCGCCAGGTGGGTATAGTCGAACGGCTCGATCCGGAATGCCTTGTTATTACCGGCCGCCCTCAACAGCCGCATAGTGCCGAATAGCGACCCGGTGACGGTGACCCCGCGATCGATGGGCTTGTCGGCGTTCGTGATGACGCCCGCTTCGATCAGGTCGAGTATCGAATCGCCGATCGTGCCCGAATGAATGCCCAGATTCCGGCGATCCATCAGCCGGGTGAGCAATGCGTCGATGGTGCCGCCGATACCGACCTGCAGCGTAGCCCCGTCAGGCACGATGCCGGCAACATTCGCCGCGATCGCCGATTCGATGGCGGAAGGCGGGCGCGAAGCCAGTTCGGCCGGCCGCCGATCAGTCTCCACCGTCATCGCCAGATTGTCGAGGTCAGGCAGTTCCCGTCCATAGGTCCAGGGTATGGCGGCATTGACCTCCGCAACGACGATGCGGGCTTTGCGCATCGCGTTGCGCATATAGTCGTTGATCGGACCGAGGCTGTGTCTGCCATTGGGGCCTTTGGGGCTCAACTGCACAAGCGCCACGTCGCAACCGATCTGCCCGTCGTCGATGGCGCGCGCGATGCGCGATATATGGATGGGATAAATCTCCAGCATGCCCGCAGCAGCCAGCGGCCTGGTCGTGCCCAGCGTGCCATAGCTGCCGATGGTGAGATGATCGGCATGAGCGGGCTGGAGCGTCTGGGAGAAACAGGCGCCTACGAAGACCGAAAGCGGCCCCAGCTCGGCACGCTGCGCCACGAGCGATTCGGTCAGGGTGAGCGGCTCGCCGGTGCCCTGACCCCAGATGACGGAGTCGCCGGGCCGAAGGAAGGGGGACAGATCGACCAGCGTCGCGCTCATAGACCGGTGAACTGCGGCCTGCGCTTATCGCGGAATGCGGCGATGGCTTCCCGATGATCGGCCGTCGTATGGGCGAGCGCCTGATAGGCGGCTGCGGTCTCCAGATGTTCGTCCAGCCTCTGGTGGCGGGCCTGGTGCATCAGCCGCTTGGCCATGCGAACGGCGTGAGGGGGGTTGGCGGCGATACGATTGGCGAGGTCGCGAGCCGCGTCCAGCAACTCCGCCTCGGGCACGACCCGCGAGACCAGCCCGCAGGCCAGAGCGTCCGCCGCATCGATGAATTCGCCCGTGAACGCCATCTCGCAGGCTTTGGAAAAGCCCACCACGCGGGGCAGGAGCCACGCGCCGCCGTCGCCGGGGATGAGGCCCAGCTTCACGAAGCTTTCCGCAAAGCGGGCCGTGTCCGCCGCTATGCGGATATCGCACATGCAGGCAAGGTCGCAGCCTGCGCCTACGGCGGCACCCTGGACGGCGGCGATGACGGGCACCTCCATTTTTTCGAACAGGATCGGGATGCGCTGGATGCCTGCCTTGTAGCCTGCCGGCGTTTCGACCGGCGAACCGCCTCCCAACTCCCCCGGCTGGCCGATCTTGGTGAGATTGCCGCCCGAGCTGAAGGTCGGCCCGGCCGCTGCCAATATGACGCAACGGATGTCCGGATCGCGATCGACCTCTTCGAGCCTTGCGGTCAGCGCTTCGATCATGTCGATGTCGGAAATCGGGTTGCGCAGCGCCGGGTTGTTCAGCGTCACGACGGCGATCGGACCGTCTCTCTCGACCAATACCAGTTCGCTCATAAAAATTCCTCGGGCAGGTTGTTCAGCGAAGGCCCAGGCCGCGCGCGATGATGCCGCGCAGGATTTCCCGCGTGCCGCCGCGCAGCGAGAAGGAAGGCGCATTGAGGGTGAGATAGGTCAGGACCGCTTGGAAATCGGGATCGCCCTTGATCGCGGGATCGCCGATGCCACGGCCGATCTCGGGAATCTCCTGCTCCAGCACCGCGCCCAGATCCTTGACGATGACGGCCTGGAGCGAGGGATCGTCGCCGCGCGACAACTGCCCGGCGACCGAGCGCGACATCAAACGAAGCACCGCGACATGCGCGGACAGGCGGCCGAGCGTCTCAGCCGCCTTTTCGGACATATCAGGTCCGGACGCGCGTGCCAGCTCCGACATCAGCATGAACGACGACAGGAACCGTTCCGGTCCGCTGCGCTCATGCGCCAGCTCGCTCATCACCTGATTCCAGCCGTTGCCCTCCTTGCCCAGCAGCGCATCTCCGGGAAGCAGCGCATCGTCGAAATGGACCTCGTTGAACTCATGCTTGCCCGACGGCACATGGATCGGGCGGACGGTGATACCGGGGGTCTTCAGGTCGACGAGAAACTGGCTGAGCCCCTCATGGCGCGCTTCGTCCGAAGCGCCGGTGCGCGCCAGAAGGATCATGTAATGGGCCAGATGGCCGTTGGTGGTCCATAATTTGGTGCCGTTGATCCGATAGCCGCCCGCCTCCCTGACCGCTCGGGTCCTTACTGCGGCGAGGTCCGATCCCGCATCCGGCTCGCTCATGCCGATGCAGAAATAGCATTCGCCGCGCGCTATCGCAGGCAGGATCCGCTGCCGCTGCTCGTCCGTTCCGAAACGCAACAGGGAAGGGCCGCTCTGCCGGTCGGCGATCCAATGGGCCGCCACCGGCGCGCCGGCCGCGAGAAGCTCCTCGATCACGACGAGGCGCTCCAATCCGCTCCGCTCGTGCCCGCCATATTGTTTCGGCCAGGTCATTCCCAACCAGCCCTGTGCGCCCAGCTTCCGGCTGAAATCCGGATCGGCGCCTGTCCAGGTTTCCGCGCGCTCTGCCGGCTTACGATCGGCGATTTCCCGATCGAGAAAGGCGCGAACCTCGGTTCGCAATTCGTCCGCGCGGGGATGCTCGGCGAAGAAAGGGAAATTTGCTGCGCGCATGGGTTCAAAAATCCGTGATCGCGGGCCACAGGGCCTCTGGCCTTGCCGCCAGCGAGCGGCCGAGGGCGGTTGCCCATTCGAATTCGGTGCCGAATTCGTTGCGCCAGCTCCAGAGCCGGCGGGTCAGCAACTGGAGGGCATGTTCGCGCGTGAAGCCGATCGCGCCGTGGATCTGGTGGGCCGCCGCGGCGATCTTGCCCGCCGCTTCGCTAGACCGGATCTTGGCAGCTGCTACCGCTTCCATCGGCAGCCCCGCTGCCAGCGCCGTGGCCGCCAGATCGACCGCGACCGTGGCCGCCGTCGCTTCTCCCGCCATCACGGCCACCAACTGCTGGACCGCCTGGAAACGGGAGAGGGCGCGACCGAACTGTTTTCTTTCGGTCGAATAGCCGATCGTCATATCGACCGCCGCCTGGGCCGCGCCGGCAAGCTGGGCGGCGCGCAGCACGGCGCCCAGCCGCTGAGGCGTGGCTGGGCCGAAGCCGTCCGGCAGAGGCGCGATGGCTTCCGGGTCGATCACGATATCGAGGGTGATGCTGTCTCGCGGTTCGTCCGCCATGTTCAGCGCTTCGGTCACGACGATGTCATCCCGAAGCAGCGTGGTGATCACCGCCTGTCCATCCAACTGTCCCATGCAAACCAGGTCGCACATGCGGCCCCAGGCGACGTCATGGATCGTCCCGGAAAGGCGAATATCGGCATCGACCCCGGTGAATGCGAGTGGCCCCGACGCAAACACCGTAGGCTTTCCGGCGGGAGGTAACCCGGCGCTCGCGAGCAGCCAGTCGGCCCCCATCGCTTCGGCGAGTGGCAGATTGAGCGCCGCGGCGCCGCTGAGGCGGACGATCATCAGCGCGGCGGCAACGCCGACACCGCCTTCGTCCTCGCTCCGCATGGCTTGCACGAAGCCATTTTCGACGAGCATATCCCAGCCGCTCGCAAACCAGGACACGGATTCACCGGCGCTTCGCGCCGCATCGCTCGCGAGCGGACCGATCGCGGCGAAAATTCCGTTCGCCGTGTCCGCTATCAGATCACGGACATCCTCCCGATCTCTTTCGATTTCCATGACCGTCATACCGTCTTCATCTGTCCGCTGGTGCCTTGGGATCTGCTTCGAACAGATGGAAAGCAAGCGATCGGGGAAAGCGAGGCATGCTCCGTGCGCATCGTCATTCGATGATCTCGAAATGGAAATCGGTGATCCTGGCTTCGCGATCGTCCTTGAATTTGGCGCGCACGCGTGGGCGCTTCATCAGGCTGTAGGCGGCCGCGTCGATATCGGACAGGTCTGTGCCGGTGACATGGTTGAGCAGCGCCGTATCCGCACCGTCCAGGGTGACATAGGCCATGATGAACGGGGGCGGGGGCAGTCCGGGAAACTGCGTCGCGACGATGCTGAAAATATCCAAGACGCCTTCCGGCCCGACCTCCACCCAGTCCTCGGTCTCGACATAGCAGGCGTCGCAATAGGACCGGGCCGGAACCAGTACGCGCTTGCAGGAGGGGCATTTGCGGCCGAAGATCGCGCCATCGTCGCGCAGCCGGTGGAAAAAGCGGCTGGCGGTGTCGCCGGCGAAATAGGTATATTCGAAATCCCACAGGCCCGGAATGCTGATGCGGTCTTCGGGCGTCAGTATCTCACTGCTCACATTTCGCTCCCATGCTCCGACGTGGACCGTCACACCCTGGCGCCAGCAGGCGCCCTGACAGGGTATTTCGATACGGCCATGCTTCTAAATGGCATAACGACCAATTGCGGGATCAAAATGGGATTGTCAACGTATGTGTTGATTAGATATCAAGCCTGGCTGGGGGGGGGGGGGGGGGCCGGGTGGCCGCCAGCACAAGCTGCGTGGTTTCGCCGCCGCGCCGGCCCAGATCGTCCAAGGACAAGGCCGCGATCTCATGCCCGAACACCTCCGGGCCGATCGTCTTCAATGCGCCGCTCGCGGCAAGCGGCTTCACCATTCGCGCGACGTCCAGCGACCCGTCTCCCGCGAAGCCGCGAAAGGCGACGTCGGCTATGAGATTTTTCCAACCGGTGCCCCGGCAAGCATCGGCGAGTTGGACGTCGAACGGGCAACTGGCTGCGATCTCTCCGAGCAATGCCAGGTCGCGCCGAAAATCCTGACCGCCACGCTGCATGTGCCAGGTGTCGAGCACCAGCCCCGCGCCGGGATAAGCGGCCTTGGAGAGAATATCCCAGGCATCGCCCAGTTCGGGAATGCCCCAAAAGGGTATGAACTCCAGCGATGTGCGCATGCCATGCTTCGCCGCCAACCGGCAAAAAGCGTCGAAACATTCGACCTGCACATCCCGATGCAGCGCGCCGGGGTCGAAGGCGCCCACCGCCACGACAGCGGTCATGCCCAGTTCCGCCCCCAGCGCCAGTGCCTCTTCGGTATCGATGGCGAAGCGCTGGCGGATGGACGCGCAGAATTCGGGATCGCCCTGCGTCGGATACCATTTGGGCAACCAGCCCGACACGCCGTCCAGAAAGGTGAAGCGGACGCCCAGATCGTCCGCGCGCTGCCTGATGTCCTGCACACTTGCCCCTTGCGCCCGTGCAGCCAATATCGCTGCGGGCGCCACGGCCAATGAATCGAACTCGCCCGCGGCGGCCACGGCAAGTTGCGCGAAAATGGGCCTGTCCATGATGCAGGATGGCCAGAATATGGTTTCGATCCGCGATTCCGGTGGGAGCAACGTCGATCTCCTTTCAACGGACGCGACCTGGGCCCTGACTGTCCGACGCTTCCTTATGACGGGCTATCTATCAACATTGATGTTGACAGGCAAGCAGGGCGCCATATGCTGCATCCACAAGGTTACGCGGCAAATGCGCGAACCGTCCGATGGGAGGGGTAAAATGTCCGGCAAGGTTCCAGAACGCCACCGCGAACAGATTTTGCTGCGCCTGTTCTTCGAACATGGCGCCGCCGAACGCGCAGGGGATGTGGACGCAGTGATGGCGACGCTGTGCGATGACCCCTATTACGAGCTTTTCCCCCTCAACTACCGCATGCAGGGTCTCGAAGCGGTTCGCGAATTCTATGTGCGGATGCTGGGCGCGTCTGCCCCTGGATCAGCGACCTTTCGCATCACGGACACGTCCGGGAATCTCGGCGATCTTGATGCGCCTTGCGATGTGATCTGGATCGGCACCGACTCCATGGTGACGCGCGACGACCTGTGCATGACCGGCGCCGACGGACGGGAACGACAACTGCGCTATCTCTCCATCTTCACGCTCAAGGGCATGAAGCTGGAGGGGGAGCGGATATATATGTCGGCGGGTGCCGCAGAATATATCCTCGCGACATTGGGGGAGGATTTCGTCCATATCCCCGGCGTTTCCATCATCGACTGAGATATATTCGCAGGAGTTTTCGATGTTCAAGCTCATGATCACCTTCAAGCGAAAGACGGGCGTTTCGATGGAGGAATTCATCGAATATTACGACACGAAGCATCTTGCCCTCGCCAGGCGCATCATGCCGCCCACCTATCTGCATCGCCGTAACTATATCCTCACCCAGCACCCTTTTTACGACTATATCGGTGACGATCGCGGCGAAGCGTCGAAAGAAGCGCCTTTCGATGTCATCAGCGAAGTCTTCTATGAATCGGAAGAGGCGGCCCGCAAGCAGATGGATGCGCTGTTCGATGAGAAGATCGGCGGACAGATCATGGAAGACGAAAAGAATTTCGTCGAGCCGGGCAGCATCAATTTCTACGTCGTCCAGGTGCATCAATCGGCGATTCCCTGGTAATCATGACATCGTCACGGTCTGTGAAATCATGCGCCAGCCTGCTTGCCGTATCGGGCTTGGCGCTGGCCACGCTGTGTGGATGCAGTCCGCACAGGGGCGATACCGTGAGCGACGCCGCCACGGCCATGCTCGCCGGCACGGACGACGGGTCGAACTGGCCGGCCTACGGCCGCACCTATGACGAAAGCCATTATAGCCCGCTAACCGGCATTACCGACGCGAATGCCGCGCGGCTCAAGCTCGCATGGTATTTCGATCTGCCGCCCTCGGTTAGCGTCGCCAGCCAGCCTTTGGCGGTCGGCGGCACCGTCTATATCGCCACCGGGCTCAGCGTCGTCCGCGCACTGGACGGAAAGACGGGACGTCTGCTCTGGGAATATGATCCCCAGGTCGCGCAGACGGGCGCCGACGTGCTGCGTACCGGCTGGGGTATCCGGGGCCTCGCCTGGTGGGACGGTCGCCTGTTCGTCGGAACCCAGGATGGCCGACTGATCGCCGTGGACGCCAGGACCGGCCGGCCGGTATGGACCGCGCAAACCACGACGCCGGGGGACGGCCGATATATCACCGGCGCCCCCAGGGTGTTCAAAGGCCGCGTCATCATCGGCCATGGGGGCGCGGACTATGCCCATATCCGCGGCTATGTCAGTGCTTATGATACCGGCACCGGCAAGCTCCTGTGGCGCTTCTACACGGTGCCTGGCGATCCCGCGAAGGACAAGGACCAGACGACCAGGCTCGCCGCCGCGACCTGGAAGGGGGACTATTACAAGCTGGGCGGCGGCGGGACGGTGTGGAACGCCATCACCTATGACCCGGAACTCGATCGCATCTATATCGGCACCGGGAATGGCGGCCCCTGGAACCAGAAAATACGCAGCCCGGGCGGCGGCGACAATCTGTTCCTGTGCGCCATCGTCGCGCTCGACGCGGCCACCGGCCGGTATCTATGGCACTACCAGACCAATCCGGGAGAAACCTGGGACTACAACTCGGCCATGGACATCGGCTTGGCGACCCTGCCCATCGGCGGTCGGCCGCGCCGCGTGCTGCTCCATGCGCCCAAGAACGGCTTTTTCTATGTCATCGACCGCGACACCGGCAAATTGATCTCGGCCGAACCGATCGCGAAGGTGAACTGGGCGAGCCGCATCGACATCGCATCGGGCAGGCCTGTAGAAGATCCGCAAGCCCGCTATCCCGGCGGCTCCGCGCTGGTTTGGCCTGGACCGCTCGGCGCGCATAACTGGTATCCGATGGCGTTCGATCCGAAGGCGAGGCGGGTCTTCATTCCGACCAGCCGCCTTCCCGGATATTATAGCGACAGGAAGACCGACATCAAAAACTGGCGCCCAAGGCCCGGCGTGATGAATTCGGGGGTCGATCCGCTGCTCGAATTCGATGGCGTGGCGCCGACCGGCAATCTGGGCGCGCTCCAGGCTTGGGACCCGGCCACGCAGCGGCCCTTGTGGGAAGTTCCGTTGCCAAGCCCGGTCAATGGCGGTGTCATGGCGACGGCGGGAAATCTCGTGTTCCAGGGCCGGGCCGACGGCGTCTTCGTCGCTTACGCCGCCGACAGCGGAAAGGCGCTATGGCGTTTCGATGCGCAAAACGGCGTCGTCGCTTCCCCCATCAGCTATCGTGCCGGGGGAAAACAATATGTGACCGTGATCGCCGGCTTTGGCGGCGGCGCCGGCGCCATGGGCGCGCTGTCGGCGGCCTATGGCTGGCAATATCGCACCCAGATGCGCCGCGTGCTGACATTCGCGCTGGATGGCGCGGCCACATTGCCCAAAGCATCGGCGTCGCCTTCTATCCGCGCGATCGAAGACCGGGGATATAGGCCTGCTTTGCCACAGGAAGCTGCGGGTGCGGCCTTGTTCGCCGGCTCATGTGCCTATTGCCATGGCGCGGGCGTCATCGCCGGCGGCGGCGCGCCGGATCTGCGGACATCGTCGATCGTGACCGATCCGTCCCTGTTCCGCAGCATCGTCCATGACGGCGCCCTGTCGCTGGCCGGGATGCCGAAATTCGACAATTTCTCCAACCCGGAACGCGAAGCGATCCGCCAGTATATCCGGTCGCGCGCCGCCCGCCTTCGCGGGGCGAAAGTGGAGCAATAGGCGCGCGCCGGATGAGGTTCAGATCGTCTTGCCGGCCATCAGCGGGTTCGATCCGCCAATGACATGCTCGGTCATGAAGATCATGAGATAGGGCGCGCCCGGATTGGAGATTTTTTCCTCGTCCGGGCGCAGGATGCGGAAATAATCGTCGCTGCCCCAGGCTTTCATGGCGACCTCGATCGAATCGAACCAGAATTCCGACAGGACATCATAGTCCGACTGCCCGTCCGGCATCATCTGGCCGCTATTGAAATCGACCTGGCCGATGATGTGGTTCTGCACATAGCGGTGGCAATGCTGCCAGAATCCGGGACAGGTCTCCACCAGCTTGGCATGCACGGTAAGAGCATGAAAATGATGCTCGTCCCGGGTCATGCCTTCCTTGCGCTTGCCGGCCACCATCACCTTGATCATTGCACTCTCCTAAAAAGCGAAGGGGCACGCAACGTCGATCCGTTACGTGCCCCGATATGGTCTTTGCGATCAAAAGCGCTTGATCGCCGTTACGCCATAGGTGCGCGGAGCGCCCGGCGAGCCGACGACCTGATATCCCAGGAAGTCGGACGATACCGTGCCCGACGTCGTATAGAATTTATTGGTCAGGTTATGCACGAAGGCCGTGACGGAAAGATTCCAGTCCTTGTTCTCCAGGTCGAGGTAGAGATCGACCTTGGTATAATGCGGCTGCGAAACGAAGGACTCCTCGAACTGGTTGAAATAGGTTCGCGACGTATAGGTCGCGCTGGCGCGCGGCGTGATATCCCATGCGCCGCCGTGGATGGTATAGGCGATCTCGCCGTCCAGCTTGTATTTGGGCGCATAGGCGAGCTGATTGCCGGACAGATCGAAGGCGGGCGCGCCGGTCGCCGGTAATGTCACGCCGGGATCGCCCTGACCCGGAAGCCGGGGGTTGGGGGTGATATATTTCTTATATTCCGAATGCAGGTAGGACGTATTGAGGGTAAGGCGCAAATCATCGACCGGTAGGAAGGTGAATTGCCCCTCGAGCCCGTACAGGCTCGCCTTGGCGGCGTTGCGCGTGATGAGCTGAATGCCTTCGGTGATATTGACCTGAAGATTGCTGTAATCATAGTAAAAGGCAGCGATATTCGCGCGAAACCGCCGGTCGAACAGATCGGTTTTCACGCCCGCTTCATAGGAACGCAGCTTCTCCGGCGAAAAGGCCGGGCTGAGGAATCCCGCATTGAACCCGCCGCTCTTGAACCCTTGCGAGAAGGTCGCATAGAGCAGCGTATCCTTGTTGGGCTGATAGTGGATAGTGAACTTCGGATCGAACGAGGTGTAGGTCACACTCTGGCTGAGGAAGGACGTGAACGCCGGGTTCGGCGTGTACAGCAGGTCCTGGATCGCCGATGTCGTGTTGACAGGATCGAATTCATTATATTCGTCGATCGATCGCGATTCATGACTGTAGCGCAGGCCGATATCGACACCCAGCTTGTCGGTGATATTGACCGTTTCCTGGGTGAAGAGCGACCAGGCTTTGGTGGTCTGGTTGCCGCCATAGCCCGGCCCACGATAATAGGCGAAAGGCTGGAAGGGGAGCCCGATCGCCGCCTCATAGGCCGCGCCCGACCCGTTGCCGCCCAGGATCACGTCGACCAGGCGCCCACGAATGGTCGGCTCGATGCCCGCGAAATTGTCCTCCTTGAAATAATAGCCGCCCAGCAGGAAATCGACGATTCCCACTTTGCCGGTCAGCCGGAGTTCCTGGCTCCAGCTTTCGGATTTCTCGCGGATCGGGGCAGGGGTGCCCATGAACGTCGTTTGATCGGCATCGTAGACGCCGTTCTGGCTGAACTTGCGCCACCCGCTGAGGGAGGTCAGCGTCGCGATATCGCCGAGGTGGAGATTTGCTTCGAGCGAGACGCCATAGGCTTCGATATGGTTCTCGGGGCGAAGTCCTCCCAGATCGCGGGGATTTTGCGCATAGACATAATTTTCACCGGGAAAGTTGAAGGTCGACGGCGTCGGCGCATGGCCCGGCGAAAGATCAAGCACATGAAGGCCATTGTTATGATCGTCCGATTTATAATAATCGGCTATAATGGTCGCGTCGAAACTGCTGGACGGCTCGAACGTGATCTTGCCGCGCAGGCCGGTCGAATCCTCGTCATCGATATCGAGGCCGGTATCGATCATCTTGCCGTAGCCCTGGCGAACCGACCGCTGCACCGCCAGTCGAAAGCCGACAGTGTTGGACAGGGGCCCGCCCAGCGCGGCTTCGCCACGCATCAATCCGTAATTGCCGACCGTCAGCGATCCATATCCGTTCAGGACGTCGCCCGGCTTGCGCGAAATGAAGTTGATCGCGCCCGCGGTCGCGTTCCGGCCGTAGAGCGTGCCCTGCGGGCCGGCCAGGACTTCGATGCGCTCCAGATCGAACAGCCCGGTGAACGCTGCCTGCGATCGCGGCTGGTAGATGCCGTCGGTATAGATGGCGACGCGCGGATCGGCCCCGGGCGTAATGGCGTCCAAGCCGACGCCGCGGATGAAGATCTTGGCGCTGCCGGTGTTCTTGCCGAACGTCACATTGGGGATACTGTCAGCGAAGCTCTCGATATTCACGGCCTGGTTTTTCTGCAGGCTGTCGCCGCCGAGGGCGGTGATCGCGATCGGCGTGGCCTGCACGCTGGACTCGCGCCGCTGCGCCGTGACGATGATGTCGTTCAGGCCACTGGCCTGATCCGCAGCGGCATTCGGGTCCGACTGGGGCTCATTGCCCGCGCGCTGTTGAGCCCACGCCTGGGAACCGGCGGCCAATGCCGCGATGGTTGTTCCGACGGCGACGCCGCAACGGAAATATCGTTTGAATTTAGACATAAATCCTCCCCTCCATTGATCATGGATATCTAAGCCGCCCGCATTTTGCGGGTCTGTCTGGTCTTGGCGTCACGCATCGACTTGCCGGCTAGACTAATGCAAAACTCCGCAATGTCAGTCAACACCTTTGTTGACTGGATGGTCGCACCGCCTATATATTGCAGCGCAGACCAAGACATTTCGGGATGGCCTATGTTTCGATTGCTCGGCTTTCGGACGCGCTGCTTAGGCTCGGGCCGACGGCAGGTTCGGGCCTGTTTCTCCCGCCCCTCAGGGCAGTGCGGCAGGCATCCCGATGACTGACCGCTTCGTCGTCTCGCTCGACGATCGTGCATTGCGGACACGGCTGCGCCAGACCCGGTGGCTCGATATGCCGGCGGGGCCGGCCGGCGCCTATGGCGTGGACCAAGCTGCGCTGCGTGCGCTGGTGGAATATTGGCTCGACGCGTTCAGCTGGGACAGGATGCAGGCCGCGATCAATCGCCACGACCATTATCGCACTACGATCGACGGCCAATGCATCCATTATATCCATGTCCGCAGCGGCAACCCGCGCGCGACGCCCTTGATCCTGACGCATGGGTGGCCCTGGACATTCTGGGACATGCGCAGGCTGTTCGCACCGCTCACCGATCCGTCGAGTCACGGTGGAAGGGAATCGGATGCGTTCGACCTCATCGTGCCGTCCCTGCCGGGATTCGGATTTTCCACGCCGGCGGCTCCGGCGGGAGGCAACTTCTGGAGAACGGCGGATCTGTGGCACCGGCTGATGACGGATGTCCTTGGATATGATCGCTATGGTGCCGCGGGAGGGGATTGGGGGGCGTTCGTCTCCGCGCAACTGGGTCATAAATATGCGTGGCAGATCATCGCCATCCATCTGAGTCAGGCTGTCCCGCTCGGCATGTTCAGCACGGGCCATCCGTGGCGAGCGAGAATCTCCGGCGGCCCATCGCCGAGCGAGGCCGCGCTGCGATATGAACGTCGCTTCGCCAGCCACCTCGCGGTGCATATGATCGAGCCCGATACCTTGGCTTATGGGCTCAACGATTCGCCCATGGGCATGCTCGCCTGGCTGTTTCAGCGCTGGTGCAGTTGGGATGGCACATCGGGGGAAGGCGTTTCCGCGCTGACGAAGAACCAGATGCTGGCCAATGCAACGCTCTACTGGCTGAACGAAAGCCTTCCTTCGTCGTTGCGCTTCTACGCCAATGCGGGACTGGAACCGTGGCGGCCTTCCCACGGCAGGCATCCGCTGGTCGAAGCGCCCACGGGCGTCACGATGCTGGCGGGAGACCTGCCCGAAGGCGTGGATCTCGAACGGGTGGTCGCGCGCTTCCGGCACAGCCCACGCGGCGCGCAATATAACATCGTTCATGCCGCCGCGCATGAGAAAGGCGGGCACTTCGCGCATTTCCAGAATCCCGCGGCCATCGTTGCAGATATCCGCGCGACATTCCGCGCGGTCCGTGGCGCGGATTGAGGCTGCAGCGGCTATTCGATCGCTTCGTCCAGCAGATGGATGGCCTGCATCGGACAACAATCCGCGGCCTCCTGCAATTGTTGCGCGGTGTAACCCTCACCCTTGCCCTTGAAGATCGCCAGCCGTTCCTTGTTGTATCGGAAGGCATGCGGGGCAATGCGGATACATTCGCCGACGCCGACGCATAGCGCATGGTCGATCTCGGCGCGGGGCAGGGCGGGCGAAGGCGCGTCAGGCATCGTGAAACTTGACCTTCAGGCCCTTCAGGCTGCGCGACACCATCGTGCGATTATAGCGAAGATCGTCCTGCACGACCTCGATCCGCGAGAATTCCTGGCTCAGGAAGCGCAGAGCCTCCTGCATTTCAAGACGTGCCAGAGGCGCGCCCAAACAGGTGTGGATACCTTGTCCGAAGGCCGCATGCTTGTTGGGCCAGCGGCTTATGTCCAGCCGGTCGGGATCGTCGAAAGCCTTGGGATCCCGATTGGCGGCATGCTGCACCAGAAGTACCCGGTCCATGCGCTTTATAGCGTGCCCGCCAAATTCAAAATCTTCGGTCGCCCAACGCCCAAGTCCGCGAATGGGTCCGTCGAAGCGCAGGCACTCCTCGATCGTGGAGCGCATCAGGGAGGGATCCTCGCGCAGCAACTGCCACTGGTCGGGAAAGCTGTCGAACGCGACGATGCTGTTCGAAAGCAGGTTCATCGTGGTTTCATGGCCGGCGAAGACCATCAGGATGATGTTGGCAATGACCTCTTCTTCGGAAAGCCGCTGACCTTCATGCTCGGCGAAGATCAGCGCACTGATCAGGTCCTCCCTGGGATTTGCACGCCGTTCCGCGATCACGGGGGACAGGAATTCATGCGCCCGATGCAGCGCCTGTTCCGCCCGCTGCATGCGGTTTTCGTCGTCGCCACTAACGAAGATGACGGCGGCCAGATCGTCCGACCAATCGCGGACCTCGTAGCGCCGGTCGCTGGGGACGCCCAGATATTCCGCGATCACGATGACCGGAAGGTGGAAGGCGAAATCGGTCAGGAATTCGACCTCATCCTTGCCGCGAAGCGGTTCGACCAGATCGCGCACAAGATTCCGCGCCCGCTCGCGCACGATCTCGACGCTGCGCGGGGTGAACGCCTTGAAGACCAGGCTGCGCATCCGCGTATGATAAGGCGGATCCTTGAAGAAGAACATGTGCGACAGGAATTCGAGCAGCGCCGTCCCTTCGCCGGCCTGGCGCACTTCCGCGCCGAACGGCCCTGAAAAACGGTCGGAAGAAAGCCGCTTGTTGTCGCGATAGCCCGCCGTGACCTCGTCATAGCTGGTGACGATCCAGCCGTTCCATCGCTTGTTCCAGTAGACGGGATCGCGCTCGCGGAGCTTACGGTAATAGGTCGCGGGACTGCTGATGGCTTCGTCGCTCAACAGGTCGTCGAGATCCTCGGTTTCTAGCATAGATATTCCTTTGAACGCTTCGGACCGAGACATTGTCTCTGTCAACGTGTGTGTTGATCAAATAGGGCCAGCATGTCCCTGGTGTCAAGGCCGTGCTGCCGTGCCGATTATCGCGGCGGCAGCCGAACCGCGCCATCGATCCGGATACATTCGCCGTTCAGCATTGGATTCCCGACGATTTCCCGCACGATGCTCGCAAATTCCTCCGGCAGGCCCATACGGTCGGGGAATTGCACATGCCGTGCCGCCGCTGCCGCCGCCTCGCTGATGCCGGAAAGGATCGGCGTTTCGAACAATCCGGGCGCGATCGTCATGACGCGGATATGGTTGCGGGCGAATTCGCGAGCCAGCGGCAGCGTCATACCCACGATTCCGGCCTTGGAGGCCGCATAGGCGGCATGGCCGATTTGCCCGTCGAATGCCGCGATCGAGGCCGTGTTCACGATGACGGCACGTTCATGCTCATAGCATTCCATCGCCATCGCGCGTGCGGCGAATTTGGCGGACATGGTGAAGGTGCCGATCAGGTTGATTTCGATCACCTTGCGATAGGCATCCGTGGCGAGGGCGACATGATCGCGGCCGACCGCCTTCATGGCCGGCGCGACGCCCGCGCAATTGACCAGAATCCGTGCCGTGCCGTGCCGCGCCGCCGCTGCATCCAGCGCCTGCTCGATGGCGGCTTCGTCCCTGATGTCGGTAGGCAGGAAAAGACCGTCGATTGATGCGGCCAGCGCGGTTCCGAGCGGTTCGTTCAGGTCCAACAGCGCCACTTTCGCGCCCGCTTCCGACAGCATCCTGGCCGTCGCGGCCCCCAGGCCGGAGGCGCCGCCGGTGACGATCGCCGCCATCCCCTCGATACGCATGTCTAAAGCCCCTCAAGCGCCGCCGATGCGGTCTTCCGCAGCTTCCCAGAAGCGCTCGCGTATCTGCTTGCGCGGAACCTTGCCGACCGGGGTGCGGGGCAGGGGCTCCTGCTGCAGATAGACTTTGGTGGGCTTCTTGTAGCCGCCGAGCCTGGTTGCGCAGAGGCCGATGAGTTCTTCCTCGGTCACGCTTTGCCCGTCGTGAAGCACGACTACCGCGACCGGCGTTTCGCCCCAGCGGTCATGGGGCGCTGCGACGACGGCGACTTCGCGCACGGCGGGGTGGGATGCGATGGCGATCTCCAGTTCCGCCGGCCAGATGTTGAAGCCGCCGGAGATGATCATGTCGTCCTTGCGGTCGACCAGATAGAGATAGTTGTTGGCGTCGATATAGCCGACATCCCCACTCAGCACCCAGCCATCCACGAGGCGTTGGGCCGTCATTTCGGGTTCACCCCAAATGCCTTCCATCTGCCCATCGACCTTGATCGCGATTTCGCCTTCCTCGCCGCGCGGCACCGGTCGATTGTCTTCATCCCGGATTTCGACCTGGGCAAAGGGCATGATGCGCCCCACCGAACGCATGGGATTGGAGCCGGGAATATCGGCAAACCACTCGCGGGCCGTCATCCATGTCGCGGGCACCGCTTCGGTCTGGCCGAAGAACTGGTTCATCCGGGCCCCGAAAATCTCATAGGCATCGCGCGACGTCTTCTCGCGCATCGGCGCACCGGCGATGGCCAATGCCTTCAGCTTCGAAAGATCGGGAACGGCATGGTTCTGGCTGTAGGCGACGATGTCGCTGATGATGGTGGGCACGGCAAAGGCATAGCCGCCATGTTCCGACAGCAGCGTCAGGAGTCTTTCCGGTTCGAATTTCGCCTCGAGGATATTGTAGCCGCCCGACAGCCAGATCGGCACGAACAGATATCCCGACCCGTGCGATATCGGCGCGACATGGGTGCAGGCGTCGCCCAGCTCGATGGGTGGCAGGCGGTAGGTCCAGTCCCGCTCGGTGAACATCCAGCTTTTGTGCGTGAAGGCCATGCCTTTGGGAGAGCCCGTCGTGCCGCCGGAATGCCGGATGATGTAATAATCGTCCATGGCGATCGCGGGATCGGGATCCTCGTCGCTGAACGAGGCGAGCCACTGCTCATAATCGTCGTCGCGCACCACGATATGATCGAGGTCCGGGCAAAGCGCCTTGATGCCGGCGATCTCGTCCTGGTGCTTGGCCGCGACGACGATCGCCCGGCAGCCGGTCTGACCGACCATCTTGGCATGCGATGCGCTCGAATTGCGCTTGTAGAGCGGGACGCGCACCAGGTTGGCCGCCGCCGTTCCCAGGAAGAAATCCGAGGATTCGATGCAATTGTCTTCCAGTACCGCGATGCGGTCCCCCGGCTTCACGCCCAGTTGCAGCATGGCGTTCGCAAAACGCAATCCGCGGGTCCAGGCCTCTCCGAAACTCAGGGTACGACCATCGCTGATGATCGCCGGACGATCCTTGTTGGCGAAGGCTGCCGATCGCATCGCATCCCGGACATTGATCAATTTACGTTCCTTCTTCCTTCAAGAGTTGACAGTGGCCCGCTTGCGGTCCTTCTCATCCCAGGACGTTGGGGCTGCCGGTCCAGGCGGTGATCCCGTTGTCGACGACCACTGCGGCACCCACCATCGCACTGGCGTCGTCACTGGCGAGAAACGCGATGACCGCCGCTATTTCCTCGGGTTCGGCGGCGCGGCCGGCGGGAATATTGGCCGTGATCCTCGACCAGAGATCCGGGTTGGATTTCAGGAATCCGGCCGCGGGCGTATCGACCATGCCCGGGCAGATCGCATTTATGCGGATGCCTTCCCGGATATGGTCGAGCGCGATCGCCCGGGTGAAGTTAAGGATACCGCCTTTCGCCGCGCCATAGGCCGAAAGACTATATTCGCCATACATTCCGGCGATGGAGGCGACGTTGACGATCGCTCCACCACCGGCCGCGCGGATCAGCGGGATGCCCAGCTTGCAGCAATAAAAGGGACCGTCCAGCACAACGCCCAGGGTTTTGCGCCATTCTTCCAGCGGCAGGTCCGGCGCCTGTCCGGCGGTTCCCAGTCCTGCATTGTTGATCAGAACGTCGATCTTCGCCACGCGCTCCGCGATCCGGGCAAAGGCTGCGGAAATCGAATCCCAGTCGGACACGTCGGCCTGCTCGACCAAAGCTTCGGCTCCAAAGGCGTCCGCGATGGCGCTTGCGGTCGCCTCTGCGCCTTCCCGGTTGATATCGAGAAGAATGAGTTGCGCGCCCTCGCTGGCAAATCGCTTCGCCGTGGCCGCCCCGATGCCCGAACCGGCGCCGGTCACCACTATGGTCTTGTTCTTGAACCGCATGTCGTTACCCCGCGCTCGGATCGGTCTGCTATTCAGGCGGCGGCCCCGCTTTTGATTCCCTCGAATGCTTCGGGAACCACATGCGCGCTGTCGAGATATTCGTAGATCTCCGTGACCTTGCCGTCGCGGATGGTCAGGAAGATGGACACGGGGATGACGTTCGTCGCGCCGCTGGCCTTCATGCGCACATGGATATTGTGGCGCTGGATGACCCTGTCGCCGATGACGAAGCGTTCTTCGATGACATATTTGCTCTCGGCCGCCGCCGCGAACTGAGCGAGGGTCTGCACCCCGTCCTTCTTGTTCTGCGTGATACCGTCGAAATTATGCCAGATACCCGCCTCGTCATCATATAGGCGGTTGAGGGTATCGACATCGCCGTTTTCGATGGCCGCGAAAAACGCGTCCGCAATCGACTCGATTGACATGGTGCCTCCTAAAAATCGCTCGCGCCACGCGCCGAGCTTTATGTTTTGCAATCGTGTTTCGTCGTGAACCGATTATCCGCGGGGGAAATCGGCCATGCCGCGCGGGCCGATATAGGCGCGCCTTTTCAGCTCCGCTTCCGGCACGCCGTTGCGCAGCCGCGCCAGCATTTCGACCGGATCGATATCGACGCCGATGGGATTTTCGGCGAATTCGGGCAGGCGGCAATAGGCGATCCCCTCCGCCGCCGTGTCGAAATTGTCCACCTGCATCTCGACGCGGTTGCCATCGGGGTCGCGGAAATACATGGATGTTGTCGGACCGTGATTGACGGCCCAATAAGGCTTCACGCCCACTGCCGTGAGCCTTTCATGCGTTTCGAACAGATCGCGCAGCGACGCATAGGTGAAGGCGACATGATGAAAGCCCGCCACGCCGTCCGCCAGATCCTTTAGGTCCGGAACATTGACGATGGCGACGCGATGATGCTCCTCGTCATAGGTCATGAATGCGACATTCTCGTCTTCATGAGACGATATGAGACCAAGCAATTGCTTGTAGAATGCCACCATTTCCTGAAATCGGCTCGTATATACGACGAAATGCGCGATCTGCGTCGGCGCGATCGTCCTGGGAGCACCATCATTATTATTTGATGGTCGTTCCAGTACCGGGTTGCTCATTCTGCCTCTCCTCTCGTCGATAGTCGGCGTTTCATGTCGGGCGTCATAGGCCCTGATCCAATGCTACTGATCGCCGGCGCCAGATTACCTCGCTATCCTGCTCACATTATCACGGCGCGCCGATCAGTCAACACATGTGTTGATCATATCGATTCAACGTGGCAATAGAGGGCAGCCATTCGCGGCATTTGGTTCATCTGTCGGCGACGGATATGACCGTCGCGGACACGAGGCGACGGATGCCCGAAGGCGGATCGGGTCTTGTATGAAGCCCATGGAGGGGATTCGGAATGGAAATGCTTGAAGTTGATGTGCTCGTCGTTGGTGCCGGTGCGTGCGGGCTGACCTCGTCCATCATGTTGTCGGATGCGGGAATCGATCATCTGGTGATCGAGCGGCGCAGCGGAACGTCCGACCTTCCCAAGGCACATTATTACAACCAGCGCACGATGGAGATATTCCAGGCGCACAGCATCGCTGGGCCCGTGTTCGATGCCGGCATGCCGATGGCCAATTGCACCGTGCGCTACGTCACCAGCCTGGGTGGCGATGGCGATCTGGACCAGAAGGATCTGCTGCGCTTCGATGCATTTGGCGGGGGACCGCGCCGCCTCGCCACGCAGAAGGCGGCCGCGGTCCCGCCGACGCACCTGCCCCAAATCGGCCTGGAGCCGATCCTCCTCGATTTCGTCCAGGAACGTGGCGCACGCCCGGTACGGTTCCGGCATGAACTCGTGGTTTTCGAGCAGGACGGAGAGGGCGTCACAGCCACCGTACGCGACAAGGAGACCGATATCGAATATCAGGTCCGTGCCAAATATATGATCGCGTCCGACGGCGGCCGGACGGTCGCTCCGGCGCTTGGCATAGAGCGTGAGGGGCGGGCTAATCTGGCCGTGCTCGTGTCGGCTCATATCAGCTGCGACCTGTCCGATCATATTCCGGGCGACGCGATGATCACGCATATCATCCATCCCGAAAGCCGTTTCCGCTGGGGCAGCAATGTTCCCGTTGGGCCGGTATGGAGCAAATATTGTCCCCAATGGCAGTTCAGCTTCGCCTATCATCCCGATGAGGCGAACCGCCTGACCGCCGACGATATCGTGCCGGCCATTCGCGAGTCCATGCGCCTGCCCGACCTCGACATCACGCTGCACAAGGTGAACGAGTGGGTCGCCGAAGCGACAGTGGTGCCGCAATTCCGCGCCGGGCGGGTTTTCCTGGCGGGCGATGCCGCGCATCGGGTGATCCCGACATCCGGTCTCGGCCTGAACTCGGCCATCCACGACGCGCATAATCTGTCGTGGAAAATCGCGGCCGTTCTAAAGGGCGAGGCGGGCGACGCGCTTCTCGACACCTATGAGGCGGAGCGGCTGCCGGCGAGCCGGCGCAACGCGGAATGGTCCTACTTCACCTTCGTCAACCATCTCTATGTCGAATGGTCGCTCGGCATGCTTCCGGGCATTCCGCCGGAAGCGGCAATAGAGGCCATCAAGGAATATACATCCGACACCGATTACGGCCGTATGCTGCGCGCCCGCGCGACGGAGATCGCCGGCACGCAGCGCACCGAATATGGGGCCCTAGGCATAGAATTGGGTGATCGGTTCGAAAGCAGCGCGGTCATTCCCGACGGTACGCCCGTTCCGGTGATCGATCCGATGGGTGACATCTACGATCCGACGACGCGTCCGGGTCATCGCCTGCCGCACGCCTGGTTCGACAAGGGCTCTCAGCGCATCGCGAGCCATGATCTGGTCGGCGCCACCGAACGCTTCGCGTTGATCACCGGCGCAGAGGGAAGCGCGTGGATCGAGGCGGCCGAGAAGGCGTCCGCCGCGACCGGCATGGATATCAAGGCGATCCAGGTCGGGGTCGGCTGCGAATGGCAGGATGTGTACGGCTATTGGGAAGAGAGCAGGCAGATCGGCGAAGACGGCGCCGTCCTGGTCCGGCCCGATAATTTCGTCGCCTATCGTGCCGAGGCGATGGTTGCCGACCCGGTCGCGGCACTGACGGGCGCGGTGTCGCTCGTGCTAGGCCGTGAGGAAAAGGGTGCCGGCGCCCACGCGGCATCGCGCCAGCCCGCCATGGCCAACTGAGGGAGAGCAGCATGATGTGCAGCGATGAAGTCTATGCCGCCTGTGCGCGGCTGACAGCCGCGTTCGCCATACTCGTCGATGCGCATCGCAACGACGAACTGGGCGAGCTGTTCACACAGGATTGCAGTTTCGAGAGGCCCGGCGTCAGCCTGGGGAGCCGTGCCGAACTCGTGACATTCATGTCCGCCCGGCCGCGTGACCAGCTCACGCGCCATTGCTGCACGCCGCCGCTGATCGAGCAGACGGGCGAGGATGAGGCGAAGGGAGTGACGTACCTGACCTTCTATCAGGGTGAAGTGCGGGAGGAGGGACCCGGCAAGCTGCTGGGCGTCACCGCCTTCGCCGAATATCACGACCTGTTCCGCAAGACCGCCGACGGCTGGCGCATCGCGGCGCGGCGCGTCGTGCCGATCATGATGGCGGGCTGATCGACGAGCTTGTTCGACGCGTCGCAGCAATGGCGATGATGCCGTCATATACTGTTGCTGAGCGCGGGCGCAGGTTCAGTGGAGAGACCCCTATCATGAACCGAACGGACAAGCCGGACAATCTTGCGGCGAGGCTCGTTCGAGCACTGGGGGATCTCACCGCGCTGGAATTACTCTATACGGACGATGTTGTTTTCCATCTGCCTTCGTCCTTGGTCGACGACGCCATCCGCGGCAAGGCCAATGTCATGGCCATGCATCGCCAGGTTTGGACCAGCATTTACCATCCTGTCGTGGAGGTAGAGATACTTGATACCCTGGCGCAGGACTCCCTTAGTGCGGCGCGTTTCGTGTATCGAGCGCGGTTCAAATCCACGAACGAAGCTTATCAGAACGAGTACACCTTCTTCGTCCGTGGGAGGGAGGGCATGATCAGCGAGGTCTTCGAAGGCGTCGACTCGCATCGCTTCGTCCAACTGCGTCCGTCGGTGGCTGACGCTTAATCCCGCGTGCCGTTCCCCGCGGAGGATGGCCCGGCTCAGCTGGTCGCAAACCTTGCGCTGGTTCACGGCTCACTGGTCAGCAGACCCGTGCTGCATGCCGCCTGATGCTATTCCGCGCCGCGTCGCCAACGTCGGCTGGTGTCCGGTAAGTCCGCCGTCGACCGCCATCACCTGCCCGGTGAACCATCGCGACTCGTCCGACGCAAGGAAGAGTACGGCATGGCCGATGTCGATCGGCTCGCCCGTGCGGTTCAGCATCTGCGAATCCTGGACCACCTTGATCGCTGCGTCCGACATCACGCCGCTGGACCGGCCCGGGACCAACCCGGGCGCCACGGCGTTGCAGCGGATATTCTGGTGGCCATAGGCTGTGGCGATGCTCTGGGCGAGGCTGATCATGCCCATCTTCGCCACGCCATAGGCGCACAGCACCAGATCCCCGCCAAAGGCGGCGGCGGACGAGGTGTTGATGATGGAGCCGCCCCCCGATTTGATCATCTCCGGGATCGCCTTCTGACTGCACAAGAAGGCAGCGCCCACATGGCCACGAAATGTCTCCACGAAATAGTCGAGGGTCATGTCGGTGACATGCGAATCCTTGAAGACGAAATCGTTGCTGACCGGACCGGCATTGTTCCAGAGCACATCCAGCCGGCCGAAATTTTCGACGGCGAGGGCGACCATGGCGTCGACATCGTCCGCATCGTCGACAGTGCCGACATGCGCGATCGCGTCGCCGCCCGCCTTTCGGATGTCTTGCGCCAGGTCATTGACGCGCGGCGCGATGTCGTTGAGCACCAGGCTTGCGCCTTCGCGCGCCAGGAGCCGTGCGGTCTCGGATCCCAGGGTGCCGGCCGCGCCCGTCAGTATCGCGACCTTGCCTGCAACGCGTCCCGTCATGCGCCTCTCCTATCGACATATTCCATCGGTCCGGATTCTCCGCACCTGTCAGGGCTTGTCGGCGCCCATGACCACGCAGGTCGAAAATTGGGTCGCGCCACCCTGTCCGGTCGCCACGGCGCGCCCTATGCCGTCTTCCTGTCGCTCCCCCGCCAGCCCGCGCACCTGCAGGGCACACTCGGCGATCCTCACCAGCGCCGCCGCGCTCACTGGGTTCACCATCTGCGGGCCACCGGACGGGTTGACGACGATGCGCTCGCTGCCGTCGATCAGCCGATCGGCGAATTGCGGTCCCGTACCGTCCCCGACCAGCCCCAGCGCGGTATAGGCCATGGCTTCGGCGCTGGAAAAAGGCGCGTGGATCTCGACGCAGTCGATCTCCTGGGCCGGACGGCTGATGCCGGCCTGCCGGTAGGCCCTGCGTGCCGATTCCATCAGCGTGTAGAGTTCGATCAGCGACCCTTCGGCGCGATGCATGCGATCGCCCATGGCATAGGTGTCGCTCAGCCCCGCGGCGCCATGGACCCAGGCGACGTTGCGGTCTTTCGCCAGATGCTCGGCCGTCAGGACGACGGCGCAGGCCCCTTCGCTCATCGGGCAGGCCTCAAGCTGGTGGATCGGCCAGGCGAGCACGGGCGACGCCAGCACTTCCTCGGCCGTCACGCGGCGCTTGCGGTCGATCGTGTCATTCCGCAGCGCGGCGCGCGAATTTTTGGCGGTCAGTTCGGCCCAATGTCGCAGCTCATAGCCCTGGTCCTGCATCAGCATCGTCGCGCGCATCGCCACCATGCTGATCGTCGTGACGGAGATATCCTTTTCGTAGATCGGGTCGAAGATCGAGTTGAAGACCTTCTGCGAGGTGGAGGCATGGCCCATGCGTTCCAGGGCGACGACCAGCACGGCATCGCAGCGTCCCGACGCGATCCACGAAATGGCGGCCAATACCGCCGACGATCCGGTGGCTCCGCCAGTGTTGACCCGGAAATAGGGAATGCCCGGGCGCGCGATCGCCATCAGGTCCATATGGTTCAGTCCGGCCAGCGCATCGGGCGCGACGCCGCCGATGACCAGGCCGATGGCGTCCATGTCCAGCCCGGCGTCATCCAGCGCCTTCACGACGGCTTCGCGCACCAGTTCGCCGCTATTCTTGTCCGCGTGGCGCCGCTTGTAGACCGTTTGGCCCACACCGGCGATGGCGACCCGGCCATTCATGCTGACGCCTCCAGGAATGCGGCATGCGCGGCCTGGCCGCCCATGGCAGATACGCCGGTCACCAGTGCCCGCTTCGGGCCGGGAGTGATCTGGCATGGTCCGGCCCTGCCGGTGAGTTGAAGATAGGCCTCGACCGCGTTGACGAGGCCGCAGGTCGGAAAGCACCAGCCGCTTTCGCTCCCTCCGGCCGGATTGATATGGGCCTGGGCGGCATAGGTCGCGTAGCCCGACCCCGGTGCGGCGATGCCGAGCGCTTCGAGCGTCAGGGCTTCGTCGGACAGCGTCGGTCCGGCTAGGCAGAAGAGGTCGACGTCGCCAGTGCCAAAGCCGGCACGGCTGGCCGCGCGGCCGACGGCATCGACCAGGGGCTGCGCCTCCACCAGGTCGCGCGCGCCGATCAGGGCGGACGCGGCGCTATGGCCGAAGCCCGCGAGCCTGACGGGGCCGGGACCGCGGCCGATGATCGCGGCGACGGCGATATCCGCCATCAGCGGCGCATCTTCCGCGATCAGCGGTGCGGCAAGCGGGAAGCGGACCCCGTCTGAAATGGCCCTCGGATTGGTCAGGGCACGCGCCTTGCGCACGGCGGCGGCGTCCAGCCGGGCTTGCCCCGGCATGCCGTGCCGCATGCCCCATGCGGAGAGGCGGAGTGCCGAAAGGATGAATTCGTCGGGTTGGAAGACTTGCTCGAACAGCGGATCGAAGGCAGCCTGCGAGGTGCGCGCATAATTGCCCTCGCTGGCTCTGCCCCATGCCGCGACGATGGAATAGTCCGTCTCGCCCGCTTCCACCCTTGCCGAAGCGAGCGACAAGGCCGCAAGGCCGTCCGATGCAAGCCGGATTTCGTCGCGGAGATAGGCGCCCGCGGCCGGCGCCGTCACCATGCTGGAAAGCGATCGGCCATCGACAAGATCATGCGCGGACAGCACGACGGAATCGATGCGCTTCATATCGACGCCACTGTCGCGCACCGCCGCGGATGTCGCCTTGAAGATCAGGTCCGTCAGGCTGAGCGAGGCATCGGCCCAGCCTGTCACCATCCCGACGCCCATTATGCTGACCTCTCCAGCCGTCACCGTGCTTCCTTCGTGTAGAGGTATCGATCGGACCCGACCGTCCGGTTACTTGCCGTGTCAATCGGATAGCGGCCGGCGATTGTCAACGTATATGTTGATAGTCGATGGCCGTGAACATCGGGGTCGTTTTGCCATCCGCCCCGGGCTTGAAGAGGACACGAACCTTTGCGCCGATTTCAAGCGTGTCGAACGCGCAATCCACGATGCTCGACATCATGGTGACCCCCTCGTCCAGAGTGACATAGGCGAGGCAAAAGGGCGCCGAACCATAGCGCACGATGGTGAACGAATAGATTTCGCCGTCGCCGACCGACTTTTCCCATATCGTCTCAGGGCTTCCGCAGAACGGGCAATGGGCGCGCGGATAATAATGCGGCTTTGCGCAGTCCATGCAGCGTTTGACGAGCAGTTCGCCCCTTTCGGCCGCTTCCCAATATTCCCGGTTCTCGGGAAAGTTCACATTGCCGATGATATCCGTCATGCCACGCGCTCCATGATCGCGGTCGCACAGCCATGCCGCTGCCCCAGGACGCCGCCCGTGCCGTGCGACATGGCCAATGTGCAGTTCGGCACCTGGACGGCAGGATGCGCTTCTCCGCGAAGCTGGCGGACGGTCTCTATGACCTTGGTGATGCCGCCACGATGCGCCGGGTGATTGCTGCAAAGTCCGCCGCCATCGGTATTGACCGGCAGGCGTCCCGTGCCCGACAGCAGTCCCGCATCCTGCACGAAGCGGCCGCCCTCGCCTTTCTCGCAAAAGCCGAGATCCTCGATCGCGAAAAGTACCGTCGCGGTGAAGCTGTCATAGGTCGACAGATACTGGATGTCGGCGGGCGTCACGCCCGCTTGCGCATAGGCCGATCGCCCGGATGCTATGCCGGCGGTGCGGGTGATGTCGACCTCAAAGCCGCGCTGATAGCCGATTGCATGGCCGGCGCCCTTGATCTGGACCAGCGGCCTTTTCAGGCTGCGCGCGATTTCCTTGCGGGCGACGATGACGGCGCCGCCGCCGTCGCTGATCACGCAGCAATCCAGCTTGTGAAGCGGATCGGCGATCATCGGCGACGCGAGTACTTCCTCGACGGTGACCGGGGTCTTCAACCGGGCGTTGGGATTATGCTGGGCATGTTGTGAAATGGCCACCTTGATCCATGCGAGCTGTTCGGACGTCGTGCCATATTCATGCATATGGCGCTTGGCCGCGAGCGCGTAGCTTGCCGCCAGCAAGGAACCATAGGGCAATTCGAACTCATTTTCGGGGAAGCTGGTCAACTGGACCTGGCCGCCGGGATAATCGCCTTCCGCACGGGGCCGGCCCGCAAGCGTTATCAGCGCCACGTCGCAGAGCCCCGCCTCGATCGCCATTGCGGCCTTTTGCACATGCATGACCGGCGAGGAGCCGCCGATATCGGTCGAATCCACCAGACGGGGATTGAGCCCGAGATATTCGACCATGGACAGTGGTCCCACGCCCGGGGCGTCGCCCGCGCAGAAATAGCCGTCAACATCGGTGATGCTGAGGTCCGCGTCGGCCAGCGCTCCGGCCGCCACTTCGGCATGCAGCATCGGTGTCGATTTGTCGGTGGCGAGGCGCGTCGGATGCTCGAATGCACCCACGATAAATGCGTTCATGTCTCGTCCTGTTAGGCCGGGGTTCGTTCGAAGAGGCGCAGGCCGCGCTTTTCCGCGCGCAGGTCGAAGCTGCCCGGCGCGTGGCGGGGGTCCTGGTCGGCCGGGAAAAGTGCGCCCTTCTGCACCTTTTGTGTGCCCGTGACGGGCAATTCGTCCCGGAAGGCCATCCAGGCCGGCAGCTTGGCGGCGCTCAGCCGGCCGACCATCGCGCGCTGTATGTCCAGGGCGCTTTCCCTCGTCCAGGCGACGCCGTCCATCGGGACGACGCAGGCCATGATCTCCTCATCATGCATCTCGTCTTCCACCGCGAGTACGGCCACCGCTTTCACATGGCCATGGTCCAGCAGCGCGTTCTCGACTTCCGCGGCGGCGATATTCTCGCCCGACCTGCGCACGATATTCTTCTTCCGATCGACGAAATACAGCATTCCGTCCGCGCTCTGCCGGCAGATGTCGCCAGTGTGGAACCAGCCCCCGCGCCATGCCTTTTCGGTTTCCTCGGGCTGGTTGAGATAGCCGGAGAAGAATCCGTCGCGCGGGTCCGGCCCCGAGGACCTGACCAGCAGTTCGCCGGGCGTGTCATAGGGCAGGGGTTCGTCATGGTCGTCGACGATCCGGACTTCCCAGGGCGCACGTGGCCGCCCGAACGCGCGCTCGTCCCGGCTGCGCGGTTCGTCGCTGTTCATGATGGCGCGCGAGGTTTCGGTCATGCCCCATGCCTCGACCAGCTGGATGCCGAAGCGTGCCTCGAACGCGTCGCGAACGGCGGGCTCTATGCCGGCGCCATAGCCGTAGCGAATCCGGTGCTGCTTTTCCTCGGGGCATTCGGGCGCCTTGACCAGAAGCGGCGGAATGATGCCCAGATAATGGAAACAGGTGGCTTTCGCCGCAACCAGGTCCTGCCACCATTGGGACGCGCGAAACCGATCCTGCATGATCAGGCAATTGGCCTTGCTCATCAGCGTGGTCAGCGTGAACACGGATACGTTCATGTGAAAGGCCGGCAACGGAATGTAGAGCCGGTCGCCCCCTTCGCCGAACGACACGGGGCCTTTCGCGCCACCATAGGATTGGCCGGCCGCCAGACATGACTTGTTCGAGATCAGGCAGCCCTTCGGCTTGCCGGTGGTCCCCGACGTGTAGATGATCAGGGCGATGGCGTCTTCCTTGGCCGCGGGAACCGCATGCGGAGCGGAGGCCGGCGGCGGCATCGGTGAAGCCGGCGCGGAAAGGTCCAGGATCGCTATGGGCCTGTCCAGCGTCGCGACGCCTTCCCGGATGCGCTCCAGGCATTGCGGTGCGGCCACGACCAGGGCGCATTCGGGGAAGCCGATGCCGAACGCCATCTCGTGCGCGAGATAGTCGGGATTGAGCGTGACCGCGGTGGCGCCGATGCTGTTCAGCGCCAGATAATGCCAGAAATGTTCAGGCAGGTTCCCGGCCGCGAGCGCGACGCGGTGGCCTGGCCGATAGCCCGCGGCACGATAGTCGGCAGCCAGGCTGTCGATCTTCTGCCGCGCCTGCGCATAGCTGACCTCCAGGCCGTCCTCATGATAGCCTCGCCCTGCCGTGGGCGGGTAGCAAAGAAAGGCATTGTCCGGCGCGCGCGCCGCCGCATCGGCAAAAAGTTCGTAGACGGTTTCGATCATAGCCTCTCCGGTCGTCCGGCCAGTTTTCGTGCCAGCAGCCTGCCAGCGGGATCTGCTCCCCGACCAGCCTCGATGAAGGCTACACAGCGTCAAACAGGTTTTCAACACAAATGTTGACAAGGCGCGATACCGCCTTCATCGATAGGGAAAACGCAGATGATATGAGAGGGCGGACATTGAAACTCATCACATACCGGGCCGGCGGCAAAGTCCATATCGGGAAGACCGACGGGGTCGGTATTTCAAGGCTGGATCATCTGCTAGACCATCTGGTCACCGATCTGACGGACCTGATCGCCGATTGGGAGCATCTGGAAGGGGAGGTCGCGCAAGCGCAAGGGCAGGACGACGCCATAGCGGACGTCGAATTGCTGGCCCCCATCCTGCGGCCCGGCAAGATTCTCGGCCTCGGCATGAATTATGCCGATCATGTCAGAGAAGCCGGAATGGAGATACCGGCGGACCAGATATGGTTCACAAAGGCCGTTACCTCGGTCAACGGACCCTTCGCACCGATCCAGCTTCCCAGGGTGTCTACGGCGCTCGACTATGAATGCGAACTGGTCTTCATCATCGGCAAGCGGTGCCGCCATGTCTCTGTCGAGGACGCGCCGGGCGTCATTTTCGGATATTGCGCCGGCAATGATGTCAGCGTGCGCGATTGGCAGCTCAAAACCTCTCAGTTCATGCTCGGCAAGTCCTTCGACACCCATGCGCCCTTCGGCCCGTGGATCGTGACCCCGGACGACATCGATCCGCTCGACCTGCCCATCCGCACCTTGGTCAATGGCGAGACCCGGCAGTCCTCGAACACCAGGAACTTCATCTTCACGCCCGCCGCGCAGATCGCGCATTTGTCGCAGGCGATGACGCTGGAACCGGGCGACGTGATCTTCACCGGCACGCCGGGCGGCGTCGGCGCGGCGATGAAGCCCCCGCAATTTCTGAAAGCAGGCGATGTCGTGCGTGTCGAGATCGACGGAATCGGCGCGATCGAGAACCGGGTCGAGCCCGAAGGCGCCTGATTTCCACGCCTGGCCTGCCTGCCGGACAGCGGCATGAAAATCATATCGAAGGAGCAGGATTATGAACGATAACAAGACCAGTCTTGAGGGACGCGGTATCGTCGTGACCGGCGCGGCCAGCGGCATCGGCCGCAGCGGCGCGATCATCGCGGCGCGGCGCGGCGCCCGTGTGCTGGTGACCGACGTCAACGAGGATGGCGGACAGGAAACCGTGGAGATCATCCGCAAGGAGGGCGGCGAGGCGGCGTTCGAGCGGGTCGATATCTCTGCAGAGGACGATGTGAAGCGCATGGTCCGCCGCACGGTGGAGCTTTACGGCAGACTGGACGGTGCCTTCAACAACGCGGCCCTTCCCCAGGTCACGTCCATGGCCCATGATCTTTCAGTGGCGCAATGGCAGCGCAACGTGGCGGTCACGCTGACCGGCACCTTCATCTGCATGAAATATGAAATCGAAGAGATGCTGAAGAATAGGGCGGGGGCCATCGTCAACACCTCGTCCGGCGCGGGTCTGCGCGGTTTCGCGATGGGGTCGGAATATGCCTCCGCGAAGTTCGGCGTGGTCGGCCTCACCCGGACGTCCGCGATCGAATATGGACCCCACGGGCTTCGCATCAACTCGGTTTCGCCCGGAGCGGTCCGCACGCCGATGCTGATCGCCGCGATGGAAAATGATCCCGATCTCGAACCCTATATCAACAAGACGAATCCCATGGGGCGTATGGCCCATCCCGACGAGATCGGCGAGGCGGCGGCCTGGCTGCTGAGCGATGCGGCATCCTTCGTCACCGGCGCCGTGCTTGCCGTCGATGGCGGTCACCTGGCATGAACCATGGCTGATCCGGGCAAGCCGCTCGACGGGCGGGCCATCATCTGCACCGGTGCCGCCAGTGGCATCGGCCGCAGCGCGGCCATGGTGGCGGCGCGCCACGGCTCGCGCATCCTTGTCACCGACATCGACGACAAGGGAGGGCAGGCGACGGTCGAGACGATCCGCGCCGCCGGCGGGGAGGCCGCATTCGAACGGGTCGATATCGCCGATGAGGCGCAGGTGCAGCACATGGTCGCCCGCGCCATCGAAATGTTCGGCTCGATCGACGGGGCCTTCAACAATGCAGGCATCCCGCCCATGGATGCCGGCCTCCACCAGCTTTCGCTGGAAAAGTGGCGGCGTAGCATCGACATCATGTTGACGGGCACGTTCCTGTGCATGAAGCATGAGATCGCGGCGATGCTGACGCGGGGCGGCGGAGCCATCGTCAACACCGCATCGATCGTGGGCCTGCGGGGATTGCGCAAGGGCGCCGAATATTGCGCCGCGAAGCATGGTGTTGTCGGTCTCACGCGCACCGCCGCCCTCGAATATTCGCGCTTCGGCATCCGGGTGAACGGCGTCGCGCCGGGATGTATTCGCACCGGGATGATCGAAGCCGCGCTCGACGCCGACGACGCATTCGAAAATATGATGGTCTCCCTGCACCCCATTGGCCGCATCGGATTGCCGCAGGAGGTTGGCGAAGCAGTCGCCTGGCTGCTGTCCGACGCGGCCTCCTTCGTCACCGGAGCGGTCCTGCCGGTCGACGGCGGGTTTCTGGCATAATCAACATGTACGTTGACACAAGGCGAGCCATTGGATAGCTTTTGACAAATATGAGGCCAGTAACCGGTCTGGCACGACGTCGGATACAGGGAGGACCGAGCAGCGATATGCTACCGCCAGGATTTGAAAAGCTCGTTCCCTATATCGGCTATTGGGACGTTCCGACCATGACGGAGCGATGGGAGCGCCGCGCGACCCTGCCCATGGAGGATATTCGCCGATTCTACGAGGATATGCTTGAACATGGCGGTGCGGCGATGGACCTGATCGCCTTATATCCCATGGACGATATGCCCGAAGATGTCGGGCGTCTGGCCCGCCTCATGCTCGCCTTCATGAGCGCGGCTGTCGCGGTCGAGGTGGTGGGAGCGCCGCGCGATCCCTTTTCCCCCTATCCGCACAATATCCGCATCGTGCGCGGCCCGGCCCCCTGGGGCTGACGCGCCGCGCGATCGCGCATTTTCATCGAAAGGATTGCCGAGATGGGCGTCGAAACCGTTTCCCCAAAAGCCGAACCCGGCAAACCGGAAGACAGCTATACCCTTGCGCTGGGGCTCGATACCGGACCCATTTCGACGGAACCCTATATCTCGCCTGAATTCTACGAACTGGAGCGCCAACAGGTGTTTGGCCGAGCCTGGCTGGCCATGGGCCGGGCCGAGCAGGTGCCCGAACCCGGCTCCTATATCGTGCGCGAACTGGAGGTGTGCAACGCGTCGGTGCTGATCGTGCGGCAGAAGACGGGGGATGTGCAGGCTTTCCATAATGTCTGCTCGCACCGGCAGAATCTAGTGATGAACGATACGGCGGGACGCGCCTCGCGCTTTACCTGCCGCTATCACAGTTGGACGTTCGGAACCGACGGCCGGCTATTGTCGGTCCCCGACGAACCGCGCTTTTTCGGCCTCGACAAGAAGCAATGCGGCCTGACGCCCATCGCGACCGAGGTCTGGCAGGGCTGGATTTTCATCAACATGCAGCCGGAGCCCGAAGTGACGCTGGCGGAATTCCTCGGGGAATTCGGTGCATTCTACAAGGATGTCCCTTTTCCGGGATCCGGCCACAGCCTGAAGTTCGAAGCGCGGCTGGACGCGAACTGGAAGGTGATCAGCGACGCCTTCGCCGAATCCTATCATGTGCCGTCCATCCACAACAAGACGCTGCGGCCCGCGTTCAGCAATCCGTCAAACCCCTTCGCCCGCCCGATCCGCGCGGCGGCATGGGGCCCGCACAGCGCCTATTCGGCGTTCGCGAACCTGGACTATGCGCCGCCCGACCATGCGCACGGCGAAAGGCTGGCCTATCGCAGCGGCGCGTCGAACAACATCATTTCGCCGTCTGGCGCGAAAGATATCGAAAAACTTCTGGGCCATCCGTCGATCAATCCCGACAAGCGCCAGGAATGGTGTTCGGACGCGAATATCATCTTCCCGAATTTCCATATGGACGTATCGTTCGGCGGCTTCTTCATCCATCATTTCTGGCCGACCAGCCATCGGTCGACCCGATGGGTCGCCGAATATTTCATGGAGCCCTGCCTGGATTTCCAGACGCGGCTCCAGCAGGAATATTATGCGATCCGCAATATGGAGGTGCTGCTGGAGGATATCGGCAATACCGAACGGGTGCAAAAGGGCATGGAAACGCGGGCCAAGCCCTCTGTCTATCTGCAGGACGGAGAGGTCATCATCCGGCAATTGCAGCATCATATCGGAAAATGGGTCCGTGCGGACAGCGTAAGGGACGCTCTCGCCGCAGACTGAGACGATCGGGCCTTGCGCAGGGGGCGCAAGGCCCGATCAATGGTCTTCGTGACGGATCGCTGGGACGGACGCCGATTGAGCGTCCGTCCCCGCATCATTTGATAGAAGCCGCTCCCCGCCTCGTATTGTCAGCTGAGGATGAGGAACGGCCGTTCGACGAACTCCCGGAACGCGGCCATCAATTGGGCCGCGACCGCACCGTCGATGGCACGATGGTCGAAGCTGGCGGTCGCGGCGATAAGGGTCGCCAACGCGATCTCGCCATCTACCTTCCAGGGCTGTTCTATGCCTGCGCCCACGCCCAGGATCATGGCCTGGGGTGGGTTGATCACGGGGAACATCTCGTCGATCCCGTACATGCCCAGGTTCGAGATCGACGCCGTACCGCCCTGATAGTCTTCGGGCATCAGCTTGCCGTCGCGCGCCTTGGCCGCCAGTTCCCGGCTCTTTTGCGCAATGGCCGACAGCGACAGGGACCCGGCATCGCGAATGACCGGAGTGACCAACCCGCCCTCGATCGCGACGGCCATCGCGATATCGACCCGGGAAAAGCGGTGCAGTTCGTCACCGCCGAACTGGACATTCGCGTCGGGAACGGCGCCGAGCGCGAGCGCCAGCGCTTTTATCAGAAAATCGTTGACGCTCAATTTGATGCCCCGGTCCGCCAACCCTGCGTTCAGTTCGGCGCGAAGCTTCAGCAGCGGATCGATCTGGCAGCGGGCGGTCAGGTAAAAATGCGGGACCGTCTGCTTGCTCTGGCTCAATCGCCGGGCGATCGTCTTGCGCATCGCATTCAGCTTGACGGTCTCGACCGGAACGCCGGCGGGCGGTGAGTCTATGATAGCGGCGGCAGCGGGCGCGTCCGGGACGGGCGATGCCGCTGCGCGCAGCAGGGAGGCGATGCCCAGATCGGCGCGGACGATCCGTCCGTTGGGGCCCGTGCCCCTGACGACCGACAAATCTAGCCCTTTCGCCTCCGCGATGCGTGCGGCCAAGGGGCTGACCTTGATCCGGTCGGCGAGCGGAGTTCGTTTTTTTGGCGTGACCGCGGCGACCACCTCGATCGCAGGCGGGGTTGCCGACGCTGGCAAGGGAGCCGGCGCGGGGTCGGGCGCGACCGCGGGTGGGGCAGGGACGGGCACCCGCGCGGCCGCAGGAGGGTGTTCGGCCTCTCCTTCCTCGGCCAGCAACGCGATCACGGCGCCGACGACGACATCATCGGTTCCTTCGGCAACGACCAGCTTGGAAATGCGGCCCTCGTCGATCGCCTCGAACTCCATCGTCGCCTTGTCGGTTTCGATCTCGGCGATCAGATCGCCGATCTTGACCACATCGCCCTCGGCCACCAGCCATTTGGCCAGATTGCCCTTCTCCATTGTTGGCGACAGCGCCGGCATTTTCAGCTCGATGGCCATTTCAGTTCCCCAGGAAGAGTTCGGCGGCGGCATCGACAATGGCGTCGGCATCCAGCCTGTATGTGCGATAGAGGTCGGGCAGGTCTCCGGTCTGTCCGAAGCGATCGACGCCCAATGGGCTGACCCGCATGCCCTTGACGCTACCGAGCCAGGACAGTGCGCCGGGCGATCCATCCAGCACCGTCACGAGGCCCGCGCCCGGGGCGAGCACCGACAACAGGGTTTCGGCGTGGCAGGGCGTGGGCGTCCCGTCCGACCAGCGCGCGGCCCGTTGCGCGGACCATCCGCGGTGCAACAGGTCGGGGGATGTCACGTTGAGCAGTCCCAGGCCCGGCATGTCCTCGGCCAGCTGTTCCCAGGCCGCCAGGGCTTCGGGAGCGACGACCCCGGTGAAGGCGATCGCGGCCTCCGCGCCACCGGCCGGCCGGCGCAGCCAATAGCCCCCTTTCAGCGCATCGGCCTCCCAATCGCCATCGTCGCGCGACACTTGTACAATCGACCGGGTCGACAGGCGGAGATACACCGAACTGCCGTCCGGCCGCTGCATATGGTCGAACGCCCAGCGCATCATCAGCGCCAGCTCGTCGGCATAGGCCGGTTCGAAATAGGTGAGGTTGGGCTGCCCCATGCCGATCAGCGGCGTATTGATCGACTGATGCGCGCCGCCTTCGGCCGCCAGCGTGATGCCCGAGGGGGTGCCGACCAGAAGGAAGCGGGAATCCTGGTAGCAGCCATAGTTCAGCGCATCCAGGCCGCGCGCGATGAACGGGTCATAGACTGTCCCGACGGGCAGCAGGCGCGTTCCGAAATGCGGTGCGGCGAGGCCGAGCGACGCGAGCAGGATGAAGAAGTTGTTCTCCGCAATGCCCAGTTCGATATGCTGGCCGGCTTGATGCGCCGACCATTTCTGCGCCGAGGGTATCTTCGCCTTGTGGAATACGTCGGCGACTTCCTGCCGCCGGAACAGGCCGCGCTGGTTGACGAACCCACCAAGGTTCGTGGTCTGCGTCACGTCCGGCGCCGTCGTGACGATACGATCGCCGATCGGTTCGCCGGATTTGGCGAGGTCCAGCAGGACGCGGCCGAATGCGGACTGGGTCGATTGTTCGGGCCCGTCGGGAACGGGGAACCGTGTCGGCACGGGCACGGCCTGCGCGACCGGCTCGGCGGCCTTGTGGGCCAGCGGGCTCGCATCGACGAACGCCTGCAACTCTGTGGCGACATTGTTGCCCAGCCCGCCCCACCGTTCCCATTCCTGACCCTCGACGATGCCCAGGCTGCTTCGAAACTGCTCCATCTGCGTCGGGTTCATCATGCCCGAATGATTGTCCTTGTGCCCGGCCAGCGGCAGGCCGAACCCCTTGATCGTATAGGCGATGAACAATGTCGGCGTCTCATCGCGGGCGCTGTCGAACGCCTCCATCAGCGTTTCGATGCAGTGGCCGCCAAGATTCGTCATGACCGTCGCCAGCGCCGCATCGTTGAAGCTGTCGAGCAGCTTTTCGACATGGGGCTTGGTGCCGATATCGGCTGTCAAGCGCGCGCGCCAGGCCGATCCGCCCTGATAGGTGAGCGCGGCGAAATCGGCATTCGGGCAGTTGTCGATCCATTCTTCCAGCGATTTTCCGCCCGGCCGCTTGAAGGCCTCCCGCTGCAGCTTGCCATATTTCAGCGTCAGGACGCGCCAACCGCAGGTTTCGAAGATATCGTCGAACCGGCGGAACATCCTGTCGGACGTGGTGCTGTCGAGCGACTGCCGGTTATAATCGACGACCCACCAGCAATTGCGCAGATCATGCTTGTAGCCTTCTATGAGGCATTCATAGATATTGCCCTCGTCAAGCTCGGCATCGCCCATGAGTGCGATCATCCGGCCCGCATCCTCGTTCTTCACCTGACCGTGCGCGATCAGATAATCCTGCACCAGGCTCGTGAACGCGGTGATCGCCACGCCCAGTCCAACGGACCCCGTCGAGAAATCGACGGGAATGGTATCCTTGGTCCGGGACGGATAGCTCTGGACGCCGCCAAGGCCGCGGAACCGCTGCAGCCGGTCGAGCGACTGGTTCCCCAGCAGATAATGGATCGCATGCAGGACCGGCCCGGCATGGGGCTTGACCGCCACCTTGTCCTGCGGGCGCAGTGCGTGGAAATAGAGGACCGCCATGATGGCGGTCATCGACGCGCAACTCGCCTGATGCCCGCCGACTTTTAGCCCGTCGCGCTTTGGACGCACATGGTTCGCATTGTGCACAATCCAGGACGACAGCCAGCGCAACCGGGTATCCAGCTGCTCGAGCGAACCCGCTATGGCGTCATCATCCCCGGAAACTGTCGAACGCATCTGCCAATCCTTACTTTTGATGCGCCTTGATACGGCATTGCCAAGGCGCATGTCCTTGCAAAATAATGCTGCAGATGCACGGGAAGGGGTGTATTGTGCTTTGGAAGGCCGATTTATCGAAAGATTATGCCAAAAATGGAAATTGACGATCTGGACCGCCGTATCTTGGCCGAACTGCAGCAGGACGGCCGTATGACCAATCAGCAATTGTCGGAGCGGGTCGGGCTATCCCCCAGTCCCTGCCTGCGACGCCTGAAGAATCTGGAAGCGGCGCAGATCATCAAGCGCTACGTCGCGCTGGTCGATCCCGATCTCGTCGGGCTGGGCGTGACGGCATTCGTGCGCGTGCGGCTGGACCAGCAGGGCGACCGGCATCTGACAGAGTTCGAGGATGCCGTCGGTGCCTTTCCCGAGGTCATGGAATGCTATCTGATGACGGGTGACTCGGACTATCAGCTGCGGGTCGTCGTCAAGGACCTCCGCGCATTCGAAGATTTCCTGCGGTACAAGCTCACGCGGATCGCCGGCGTGTCTCAGGTGACGACGAGTTTCGCCCTGCGCCCGCTCGTATACAATACCGCGCTGCCGATCTGAATGATTGTGGCCTGTTTTGAAAAACCGTCAAAACCTGTCGTCCCGGCTGTCATACCGGCTGCGCGCCATGTCCACGGTGGCGCGGTTTGCGATAGCCCACTCGCCCAAGGCACGGACGGGTTCGAGCAGCGATAGTCCAAGGGACGTCAGGGTATAATCGACGCGCGGCGGAATGCTCGGCGTCACCTCGCGCGTGATCATTCCGTCGCGTTCGAGGCCTCGCAGCGTAAGCGTCAGCATGCGCTGCGATATGCCGTCGATAGCGCGCTTGAGCTCGTTGAACCGCCGGGGGCCTTCCCCCAGCGTGGCGATTACCTGGATACTCCATTTGTCGCCGACCCGCGCAAGGACTTCGCTGACGCGAACGCATTCGGATGCCGGATGGTCCTGAACGGGGGCAGTCACATCGATGTGCCTTTGGTTACCAATATGTGCCGTCTTGCGAGCAGGAACTTCCTATCGCATTTCATGGCCGGTCACAAAACAGAAGTGAGTAACAAAATGAAACTACTCCACATCGACAGTGCCATCACGCAGCCCGGTTCGGTCACGCGCAAACTGTCCGCGGACATAGTAAAGCGCCTCGTCGGGTCTCGCGACGATGTCGAAGTGATCCGGCGTGACTTGGCCGCAGACCCGCTCGACCATTTCACGCTGGGCGACATTCCCGCGCCGGATGGCATGACGGAAATATTGGAAGAGTTTCTCGGCGCGGACGTGATCGTCATCGGCGCGCCGATGTATAATTTCACGGTGTCCAGCCAGCTCAAGGCCTGGATCGACCGAATCCTAATAGCGGGCAAGACCTTCACCTATGGCGCGGAAGGTCCAGTGGGGCTTGCGGGCGGCAAGAGGGTGATCATCGCAGTTGCGCGCGGGGGCTTCTATGGCGTGGGTACCCCGGCCGCTGCCAACGAGCATCTCCAGTCCTATCTGGCCGGTGTGTTCGCCTTCATCGGTATCACCCCGGAATTCGTGGTTGCCGAAGGCGTGATGATCGGAGCCGATCATCGGGAAGCGGCTCTGGCGGATGCGGAGCGGCACATCCTCACCCTTGGCACAATCTAGGGTCAAGACCTATTAAATTGCTTGCGGATGGCTTTGCGTCTTGATTCATTGGGGGCAGGAGGTGTCGCCATGGATGATCTGCTGTTGCTGTCGGAGGCGCAATCTGCGGCTACCGGCAAACAGAGGCCATCGCTGAAAACCAGCGACTGCCCTTAAACTAGCCGAAATCAGGGATTTTTCAACGATCGGCGACCGTCGCCAGACAGGATTTTGGAGGCCCGAGCCTTTATGGAAGATTGCTTCGCCTAACTTCGCTGACAACCGGACGTCAATCAAATCAACATGTTGAGTTTACGTCCTTAATCGCTGCCCTTCGTTGATATCCGCCTGCCAACGGATCACATTGAGGGAACGAATGAGGGTATGAATTTGGGTAAGCTGACGGTGTTTTCGGCGAGGAGCGCAAAACCCGGGCGCGATGCCGACAGGAATGGACTCCACCTCCTGATAAAACCCTCGGGTATATGGTCCCGGAATGAGCTGGTGCGGATTGATTTTGAAGATTGATGGTTTTTTGTCCATGCGTTGCAGATGACCTGATAGGGTGTTCGCTATCGCAATGCCTTGAGGTGCTTGGCGAAGTTGTAGGCTGTCAATCGGCGTGCAAACGGGACCCCTTATCGGCGCGCAAAAGGGACCCCCTGTCAGGATGGCGGAACGTTGAT
>NZ_JBANFL010000016.1:0-140182 GCF_037154135.1 Sphingobium aquiterrae | reverse complement strand
TAGCTCCCGCTCAATCGCAGAACCCTATGAATCAGCACTTACGCCGTTTGGGAATCCTGAATGTCGATCCATCCTAGGACCTGCTGAGGTTGCAGGCCTGCTGATGGCAGTTGATTCCTACCGGCAGCAGAAGGGGCTTCTAGTTGTGAGTCCGCCCTGACATTACAAATCCAAATCGCTCGGCAAAAACCCCGCAAAAATCTTCGCCATCGCCGGATCGGTGCCCACCATCTTCCGACAGCAGGCCCACCATTCCGCCATGCCCGCACGTTCGTCGTCGGTGGATCGACTGGCGATGTCGGCTCCCGCAACTTCCAGATGCACTTTGCCGCGTCCAAGGTCATCACCCGGCCGGCGCTGGCGGATATCGCCCCGCGCCTGATCACCGCCACCAACACGCAACTGACCGCATCGGGCGGCAATCCGGACCTGAAACCCTTCGAGGCATGGCAATATGACGCGACCGCCGAATGGTATTTCGCGCCGTCCAGCGCGCTGATCGGCGGCCTGTTCTACAAGGACATCACCACCTTCGTCTTCGCGCAGACAAGGCCGTTCGTGATCGACGGGCAGGATTATCTGCTCACCGCCCCGCAAAATGGCGGCAGCGCCTATGTCTATGGTGCCGAGCTTGCCTATCAGCAGACCTTCACCTTCCTGCCCGCGCCGTTCGACGGGCTGGGCGTGCTGGCCAACTACACCCACACCCAGAGCCAGGGCACATATTCGACATCCACCGGCATCATCACCAAGGACGATATGGTCGATGTCGCCAAGGACAGCTTCAGCGCCACGCTCTTCTATGAAAAGGGCGGCGCGGCGGTGCGTTTCAGCTATTCGTGGCGCGGCAGCGTGCTGCGCGACGTGGGCGGCGCGGGGCTGGCGTCGAACAACGACCTGCCCTTCGGTTCGCTCGACTACGACATTTCCTATGACATCACGCCGAAGATCTCCGTCTCCTTCCAGGGGATCAACCTGACCGACGCGGTGCAATGGAACTATGTCCGCAACGAGCGCTTCGCGGGCTACACCAATTACGGCCGCACCTTCCTCCTGGGCGTGCGCGCCCGCTTCTGATGCCGGCAACGGGCGGTCGCCATCGCGGCCGCCTTCCCCCCTCGAACCAAAGGATCAACGATGCGCGCACGGCTGTTCCCGGCCCCCTTTTCCCTGGCCCTCCCCCTCTTCCTGACACTCTTCCCCACCACCACGGCCTTGGCCGACGCGCCCGCGATCCCGCCGGTCGCCAGCCTGAGCGCTGGCCTGTGGCTCAAGGGAGACCTGCACCTTCACTCCCGCCACAGCAAGGAGTCGACCAACAACCCCGTCGCGAAGATCATCGCCTTCGCGGAGAAGGTGGGGATGGACTATATCGACATCACCGACCACGACAATCATGTGGACGGCGACATCGCGCATCACACATGGGCCGATCCGGAATTCCATTCGAAATCCGTGCTGCTGCTCTATGGCGCCGAATGGACGACGCATCGCGGCCATGGCAACGTCTTCTCGGCCAAGCCCTATGACCATCAACGCCTGTACGACGTGCGGGACCAGCGCGATGTGAAGATCGGCGCGGTGAAGAAGGAACTGGGCATCCACCTTTCCGCCAATCATCCGATCGGCAAGGACAATTTCGGCTTCTCCTACGACCTGGTCGATTCGATCGAGGTGTGGAACTCGGCGCTGTGGCCGAAGAACTCCAATGCCATCATGATCTGGGACGACATGCTGAAATCGGGCCGCAAGCTGACCGGGCGCGGCGGCAGCGACGCGCATCATGGCGTGCCGGACACGCCCGAACAGGCGAAACCCAACAGCGTGCAGGCCACGGCCAATTATGTCGGCACGCCGACCACCTGGGTCTTCGCCACCCGGCGGACGCCGCAGGCGGTGGTGGATGCGCTGACCTACGGCCGCGTCTCGGTGAGCGCGAACCCGGAGGCGCCGCGCGTCGAATTCTACGCCGACCTGAACGATGACGGGCGGATGGACATGATGATGGGCGACAATGTCCGCGCGACCGGCCAGCCGGTCCACTTCCGCGTGCGGCTCGTCGGCCGGAACATCGCCCCCGATGCGGCCTATGTCGTCACGGTGGTGAAGAATGGGGATCGCCTGGGGAGCTACCCAGCAAGCGGGCCGACCCCCGAGATCGGTTTCACCGACACCCCGGCCGCCGCCGGGCGCAGCTATTATCGCGTCCAGGTGGAGGGCACGCCGACCCCTTATCCCGCAGTACCCGGATCAATGGCGCTGAGCGGCAATATGATCGGGCTGTCGAACCCCATCTATTTCAACTTCGATCCCAACTTCTGACCCGATCGGTCGGGCTGCCGGCCAATCGAACATGACGGGCGCCGGCATCTTCAAAGGTGCCGGCACCCGCCCGGGCGATGAAGGGAAACGCTCAGGCTATGCCCCCGCCTCCCCCGCCGCGCGGGCTTCGGCTTCAACTGGGGCTGGGGCTCCCGCCGCGAACTGGTCGAAGGCCTCGACCGCCTGCGCGGCGTACATCAGGCTCGGCCCCGCGCCCATGTAGAGCGCCATGCCCATGACCTCCATGATCTCCTCACGGGTCGCGCCATGCCGGACGGCGGCCTGACTGTGAAAGGCCACGCACCCGTCGCAGCGGATCGCCACCGAGATGGCGAGCGCGATCAGTTCCTTGGTTTTGGTGTCCAGCGTGCCGGCCTGCGTCGCCGCGCGCGCCATTGCGGAGAAGGCCCTCGTCACCTCCGGGCTGCCCAGCCGCACCTCCTTGATCGCTCCGGTCAGTTGCGCTGCCATTGCCGGCCAGTCCTTATGCATCGCGTTTCTTCCTTCTCTTCGACTTTCTCTTCATCAGCGGCTCAATAACGGCCCAAAAGGCTGAGCAGCCGATAGGCGGCAACGATACGGTCGGTCGCCGCGCGAGCAGCGCCGGCGTCGGCGGCAATCGCCTCGCGCTCGGCATCGAGCAGGTCGAGCTGCGGCTTCATGCCGACCCGAACCTCGTTGCGGACGCTGTCCAGCGCCTGGGCGGCGGCGGCGGCCTGATCGGTCGCCGCCTGCTGGACGAGCTGCGCCGTGCGCACATCCTGGAACGCGGAGATCACCTGCTCCTCGACCTGCATGCGCATGGCGCGCAGCCGCGCATCGGCCGCGCGCGCCGCACTGCCCGTTTCGGCGACCTTGCCCGACACCCGGCCGCCGCTGAACAATGCCCACCGGGCGCGGATACCCACAGTCGCGCTGTCGGCGCGGTAATCGGGGAAGAACTGGTCGCGCACGGTGGCGCCTTCCGCAAAGGCGCCGACCATGGGCAGCCGCTCGGCCCGCGCGCCGCGCGCCGCCGCCTGCGCGCCGCGCACGCCGGCCTCCGACTGCGCGAGCGCGGGATTGCCGTGCATGGCGGCATCCATCGCCTCTTCGAGCGTGGCGGGCAGCGGGGGATCGGCCGGCAAGGGCTGGAAATCCACGGGCTCAAGCCCCGTCAGATTGCGGAAATGCGCCTGCGCCGACACCTGCATGCCCTGCGCCCGGGCGAGCCCGGCGCGGGCTTCGGCCAGCCGGGCGCCGGCCTGGGCAACATCCGTGCTCGGGCTTTCGCCGGCGCGGAACTTCAGCCGGGCCTGACGCGCGATCTCGGTCATCTGGACGACCAGCCGGCCATAGAGATCGACCATCCGCGCGGCGGTCAGCACATCGCCATAGGTCTGCGTCACCGCCATCACCAGCTGGCTGCGCGTCCCGGCCTGCCCGGCCCTGGCCCCGGCAATACCGGCGCGCGCCTGATCGATGCCGGCGCTGACCCGGCCACCGGTGAAGAGCGGCTGTTCGACCGTCATCTGCGCGGCAAGCGGGGTGACGTCGGCCGCGCCAAGCCCGAAGAAATTGCGCGGATCGAGCCGGCCATAGCCGATCGTGCCGCTGAGCGTGGCGGTGGGCAGCCGCCCCGCCTGCGCCTGATCCAGACGCGCGCGGGCGGCATCGGCATCCGCATCGGCCGCGGCGACCTCCGGCGCATGGGCGATGGCGGCGGCAAGCGCCTCGTCAAGCGTGGTCGCATGCGCCGCCGTGCCGGCCGCCAACGGGGCGGCAAGCCCCAGTACCAGCCATGCCATGCGGCGCGCGCCGGTCATTTGAACGCCGTGCCCGGCCGCACGCCCATTGCCTTGAAGACTTTGGCCGCGGGACAGAATCCGGTGAAGCCGGCCTGGATCATATTGAGGCCGGCAAAGGCGCTCAGGCCGATCCACCAGGGATGGACCATGAGCGACAGGACGATCCCCAGCAGGACCACACAGCCCGCGAAGATCAAGACGGCGCGATCGAGAGTCATTGCGATATTCCTTCCCTATCGAATGCGGCATTCACATCCGCAGCTTGCGGATGCCCATCACATGCAGCGCGAGCTTTTCGTAAAAGGGCTCGCTCTCGCCCTTGCGGACCTTGCGCAGGAAATATTTCTCGAAGCCGACCTTGGCGAGGTGAACCCATTTGCCGCTGGCGGCCCAGTTGACGTTGCGCGGCGGGATTTGCGGCTGGGCGACGAAGGCGACGCCGCCATCGCCGAAATCGGCAAGGCAGACCGCGTTCCAGGTCGCCTCGGCCACGGGCTCCCTGCCATCCAGGATCGCGTCGAGATTGGCGGCGATGGCCGTCACCATGCTTTCGATCATGAAGCCGGTCTTGGGCACGCCGACGGGCACCGGCGTCGGCCCGGTCGGCGGGATCGCGACACAGACGCCCAGGGCGAAAATCTCCGGAAAGGCCGGATTGCGCTGATGCCTGTCGACCAGGATGAAGCCGCGCGGATTGGTGAGGCCCGCAATGTCGTATACCGCCGGCACGCCGCGAAAGGCCGGCAGCATCATCGAAAATCCGAATGGCAGGTCATGGGTCTTGGCGACCGCCCCGCCCTCCGCGATCTCCTCGACATGCATCATGCCGGCATCGACCCTGGCGACGCGCGCATTGGTGATCCATTTGATGTGCCGCTCGCGCAGCGTGCTTTCCAGCAGGCTCTTGGTATCGCCGACCCCGTCCAGGCCGAGATGGCCGATATAGGGTTCCGCGGTGACGAAGGTCATCGGCACCCTGTCGCGGATCTTGCGGCGGCGCAGTTCGGTGTCGAGGATCAGCGCGAATTCATAGGCCGGGCCATAGCAGGACGCGCCCTGGACCGCGCCGACCACGATCGGGCCGGGATGTTCGACAAAGCGGTCGAACGCGTCCGCCGCGGCAGAGGCATGGGCCGTCTGGCACACGGAAACGGTATGCCCGCCATCGGGCCCAAGCCCCTCGATCTCATCGAAGGCCAGGTCAGGCCCTGTTGCAATTACAATATAATCGTAATTGATGCTGGCGCCGTCATTCAGTTCAAGCCGCTTTTCGGCCGCATGCAGGCGTTTGGCGCCGACCGCGGTGAAGCCGATCTTCTTCCTGGCGAAAATCGGGGGCAGATGCACCTGGATGGCCTCCGGCGTGCGCCAGCGGACCGCCACCCAGGGGTTGGACGGCACGAAGGAATAGGTCTCCGAGTCCGCAACCATCGTCACTTCGGCGCGATCCTTGATCGCCGCCTTGATCTCATAGGCAGCGATGGTGCCGCCCAGACCCGCCCCCAGCACCACAATGTTCGGCTTGCCCATGACCCCTGCTCCTCCGCGCGGTGAATATCTGGCTTGACGGAATATAATGATTACATGATATATGCAATATACAAATTGATGATGCGGTTATGGAGACTCGGCATGTTCGGATTCGGCAAGACCAAGGCCCACAAGGAAATCGATGCGCAGACCCTGCAGGCGATGCTGGCCAAGGGCGCGGCCCTGCTCATCGACGTGCGGGAACCGGACGAATTCGCGGCCGGGCACATCGGGGGCGCAATAAACGCCCCGCTCTCGACCTTCGCGCCCCATGATCTTCCGGATGCCGCCGGGCGGACGATCGTGCTGCAATGTGCCGGCGGCAAGCGATCGGGCATGGCGCTCGACCGGTGCGCCAGCGCGCAGGCCAGCATCGACACGCATCTCGCCGGGGGCATCGGCGCCTGGAAGGCGGCCGGTTTCCCGGTCGAGCGCGGCTAAGGCATGAACCGGGGGAGGCAGGCGCAGTGACGAAATGGACATGGGCGGTCGCCGGCGCGGCGCTGGCACTCACGGCCTGCGGCGGCAACGCGCCGAAGCAGCAGCAGGCCACCGCCTTGCCCGCCGGCGAACGCCTGACGGTCGCGCTTGCCGAAACCGCGGACATGAAGGCGGTGGGCGCCGAGATCACGACGCGGGACCAGGCGCAGGCCCTTGCCCGCATCCCCGGCACGCTGGCCAGCCTTGGCGTGCGGGCCGGCGACATGGTGACAAGGGGCCAGCGGATCGGCACGATCGCCGACGCGCGGCTTGGCTATGATATCAGCGCGGCGGGCGCGCAGTTGGCCGCCACGCAGGCCGAGGCCGCCCGCGCCCGTGGCGATCTTGCCCGCGTCCAGGATCTCTACAGTCACAATGTCTATGCCAAGGCGCGGCTCGACCAGTCGGTCGCCATGGCGCGCGCGGCCGATGCCCAGGTCGCGGCGGCCCGCGCCCAGCGCAATGCGAGCGCCAGCGTCGCGGGCCAAGGCGCCGTTCTGGCACCGGCAAGCGGCCGGGTGCTGCGCGCCGATATTCCGGCAGGATCGGTGGTGGCGCCGGGCATGTCGATCGCAACCATTACCGCCGGCCCACCGATACTGCGCCTCGACCTGCCCGAATCGCTTGTCGATGCCGTCAGGGTCGGCGCCAGCGTCACCGTTGCGCCGGGCGACCTGCCCGAGGGATCGCGCCAAGGCCATGTGACTCAAGTCTATCCCGCCATCGCCGGGGGGCGGGTGCGGGTCGATGCCACGGTGTCCGGCCTCACGACGCAGGCCGTGGGGCGGCGTGTCGGCGTGACGATCGCAGTGGGGCGGCGGCGGGCGTTCATGGTCCCGCGCCGGTTCGTCTCGACGCGCTACGGTATCGACTATGTCGACATCCTCACCCCGGACCGCCGGGTCAGCGCCGTTTCCGTCCAGACCGCGCCCACCGGCGACCCCAGCATGCTGGAGATCATCAGCGGCGTCGCCGCCGGCGACATCCTGTTCGCGCCGGGGCGCCCGAAATGAACCCCAGCCCAATGAATCCCGGCCCAATGAATCTCGGCCTGTCGGGGCGCCTGACCCGCGCGACCATCGGCTCGCCGCTGACGCCCCTGTTCCTGCTGGCGGCCATCGCCATCGGCCTGCTCGCCCTGTTCACCATCCCGCGCGAGGAAGAGCCGCAGATCAGCGTGCCGATGGTCGACATCCAGGTGGCCGCGCCCGGCCTTTCGGCGCCCGATGCCGTCCAGCTCGTCGGCATCCCGCTCGAAACCATCGTCAAGAGCGTCGACGGGGTCGAGCATGTCTATACCCAGGCCGAAGATGACGGGGTGATGGTGACGGCGCGGTTCCTGGTGGGGTCGAGCCCCGAGGATGCCGCGACCCGGATCGACGAGAAGCTGCGCGCGAACTGGGATCGCATTCCCGTCGGCATCCCCGACCCCAAGGTCACGGTGCGCGGGATCGCCGACGTTCCCGCCGTCGTCCTGACGCTCTCGCCCAAAGCCGGCGCGGCCGGGCAATATGACGACCAGACGCTATACGCCCTCGCCGCCAAATTGCGGACCGAGATCGCCAAGGTCGACAATGTCGGCCTGACCTTCCTGACCGGCGGGCGCCCGGAAGAAATCCGCATCGCACCCGATCCGGCCAGGCTCGGCCAATATGGCGTCCCCCTGGGCAGCGTGATCGACGCGGCGGCCCAGGCCAATCGCAGCTTTCCCGCCGGCGACATCCGCGAAGGCGGCCAGGCGGTCGCCGTGACCGCCGGCCAGACGCTGGCTTCGGCGCAGGATGTCGGCATGCTCACCGTCCGTTCGGTGAGCGGCGCGCCCGTCTACCTGCGGGATGTCGCGTCGGTCACGCAGGGCCCGCGTGAGGATCAGGCCCGGGCCTGGCGCTGGGCGCGGGCCGACGGGCGCTGGTCGAGCGGCCCCGCCGTCAGCATCGCCATCGCCAAGCGCGCGGGCGCCAATGCCGTGCTCGTCTCCGACGCGGTGCTCCAGCGGCTCGAACGCCTCAAGGGCACGCTCATCCCCGATGGCGTCGATGTCGCGGTAACGCGCAACTATGGCGCCAGCGCGAACGAGAAGGCGAACGAGCTGCTCTTCCATCTCGCGCTCGCGACAGTCTCCATCGTCGTGCTGATCGGCTTCGCCATCGGCTGGCGCGAGGCGGCCGTGACTGCCGTGGTGATCCCCACCACCATCCTGCTGACCATGTTCGCCTCCAACCTGATGGGCTATACGATCAATCGCGTCAGCCTGTTCGCGCTGATCTTCTCGATCGGCATCCTGGTCGACGATGCGATCGTGATGATCGAGAATATCGCCCGGCACTGGGCCATGCCGGACGACCGCAGCCGCACGCAGGCCGCAATCGAGGCGGTGGCGGAGGTCGGCAACCCGACGGTGGTGGCGACCCTCACCGTCGTCGCCGCGCTGTTGCCGATGCTGTTCGTCTCCGGGCTGATGGGCCCCTATATGGCGCCGATCCCGGTCAACGCATCGGCCGCGATGGTGTTTTCCTTCTTCGTCGCGGTGGTGATCGCGCCCTGGCTGATGATCCGCTTCGCCCGCACGGCGCTGACGACGGATATGGCCCATGGGCATGACGAAAGCGGCGGCAGGCTCGGGCGCCTCTATGCCCGGGTCGCGCACCGGGTGATCGACAGCCGCGGCTCGGCCCGCAATTTCCTGATCGCGGTCGGGGTCGCGACCCTGCTCGCCTGCTCGATGTTCTATTTCAAGGCCGTGACGGTCAAGCTGCTGCCGTTCGACAACAAGTCGGAGGTCCAGATCGTGGTCGACATGCCCGAAGGCACAAGCCTGGAGGGCACCGGCCGCATGCTGGAAGACGTGACCCGCATCGCCCGCGCCCTGCCCGAGGCGACCGCGATGGAAGCCTATGCCGGCACGTCGGCGCCGTTCAACTTCAACGGTCTGGTCCGCCATTATTTCCTGCGCAGCCGCCCGGAAATGGGCGATGTCATGATGACATTGCTGCCCAAGGGCGAGCGGAACCGCTCAAGCCATCAGATCGCGCTCGACCTGCGCGCACGGCTCAAGGGGCTGAAACTGCCCGCCGGCGCCTCGATCAAGGTTGTCGAAACGCCGCCGGGGCCGCCGGTGCTCGCGACATTGCTCGCGGAAATCTATGGCCCCGACGCCAAGACCCGGCGCGCGACCGCGACCGCGCTTGAAAAGATCTTCCGTTCGATCCCCTATATCGTCGATGTCGACAACAGCTTCGGCCAGCCGCGCCCGAAACTCCGCCTGATCCCACGGCGCGACCGGATCGAATATTACGGCCTGTCCGAGCGTGACATCAACGATTCCATCGGTGCGCTGCTGGGGAGCCGGACGATCGGCTATGCGCCGCGCGGGGACGAGCGGACACCGCTGCCGATCACCATCGCGCTGCCGCAATCCGCCCGCAGCTGGACGCAGACGCTCACCGGCACGCCGGTCGCGGTGTCGCAGGGGGCAAGCGGCCCGAGCCTGATCGAGCTGGGCGCCGTGGTCGAGACACGGCAGGATCGCGGCAGCCCTTCGCTCTTCCGCCGCGACGGCCATTTTGCCGACATGGTCACGGCCGAGCTTGCGGGCGCCTATGAAGCGCCGATCTATGGCATGCTGGCGGTGGATCGCGCGGTCGATGCCTATGATTGGGCGGCGAGCGGCCTGCAGAAGCCTGTCATCCGCCTGAACGGCCAGCCCGACGATGAAAGCGCGACCAGCCTGCTCTGGGACGGCGAGTGGGAAATCACCTGGGTCACGTTCCGCGACATGGGGGCGGCGTTCATGGTCGCGCTGCTCGCCATCTACATCCTCGTCGTCGCCCAGTTCCGCAGCTTCCGGCTGCCGCTCGTCATCCTGACGCCGGTGCCGCTCACCCTTGTCGGCATCGTCATCGGCCATATGCTGTTCGGCGCGCCGTTCACCGCCACCTCGATGATCGGCTTCATCGCGCTGGCCGGCATCATCGTGCGCAACTCGATCCTGCTGGTCGATTTCATCCGGCATACAGCGACGCCGGACAGGCCGCTGCGCGATGTGCTGATCCAGGCCGGCACCATCCGCTTCAAGCCGATCGTGCTGACGGCCGCCGCCGCGATGATCGGCGCCGCCGTCATCCTGTCCGATCCGATCTTCCAGGGGCTTGCAATCTCGCTGCTATTCGGGCTGGCCTCCTCGACCTTGCTCACCGTGCTGGTTATTCCGGCGATCTATGTGGTGTTGCGTGACGATGGGAGGCCAGCAAGCAGATGACGGTGACGGACGAGATGGTTGACGTGCTGCGCGCATGCGCGGCCGAAGTCGCCGCGCTCCTTAAGCTGGTCGCGAACGAACAGCGGCTGCTGCTGCTGTGCCGCCTGCGCGAAGGCGAGGCATCGGTGGGCGAGCTGGTCGACCTGAGCGGCCTGTCTCAGTCGAGCGTTTCGCAACATCTCGCCCGCATGCGCGAGGGCGGCCTTGTCCAGACCCGGCGCGAGACGACGACCATCTTCTATCGGATCGCCGATCCCAATGTCCAGGCGCTGATCGCTTTCCTCTACGGCCAGTTCGGCCAGGGCACCGGCCCCGCGACAACCGATTAGGGCGCGTCCGGGGGCCGCATCCGTGCCCGACGGACGCCCCATTCGCGCGCGCATGGCGGCTGGGATGCGCGCCGTTCGTTTCTTCGGGCGACAGGGCATCGCGCGTCTCGCCATCCGGCCGGCGGTTGCCCCGTTTCAACCCTGACCCTTGAGGTGCCGCCGATGCTCGATCGCCGTTCCTTCCTTGCCACCGCCTCCGCAGCGGGCCTTGCCGTGGCGCCCGCCGACCTGATGGCGCAGATCGCGAGCAGCGTCGCGATGCCGCCGCCCGCATTGTTCGACAGCGATGAGGACGCCTATTGGGCGAGCCTGCGCAAACAGTTCCTGATCCCCGCCAATGTGGTGAACCTGAACAACGGCACGGTCGGCTCCTCCCCCCGCCCGGTGCTGAAGGCGGTCTATGACAGTTTCGCGCTGACCGAGCAGATGACGCAGGCGGGCGCGGAGGATTATCCGATCTGGGGCTATGGCGCCTGGACCGAATTCCGCGCGCCCTTCGCCCGCTTCGTCGGCGCGCAGACGGACCAGATCGCCATCCTGCGCAATGCGACGGAAGCGAACAATGTCATCGCAGCAGGGCTCGACCTGAAACCGGGCGACGAAGTGCTGATGAGCGACGAGGAGCATGGCAGCGGCGAGCAGCCCTGGATGCTCCGCGCCAGACGCAGCGGCATCGTCGTGAAGAAATTCACGATGCCCAAGCCGCCAAAGGGGCCGGCGGACATCCTCAATCGCATCAACGACGCGATCACGCCCAACACCCGCATCATCTTCACCAGCCATGTCAGCACCGCGACCGGCGTGGTCCTGCCCGCGAAGGAGATCGCCACGCTCGCCCGGTCGAAGGGCATCCTCTCCGCCTTCGACGGCGCCCATGCCCCGGGCATGATGGCGCTCGACATCCCGGCCATCGGCTGCGACCTCTATACCGGCTCCATGCACAAATGGCTGTTCGCGCCCAAGGGCACGGGCTTCCTCTATCTGCGCGACGAAGGCGTGATGGACCGGGTGTGGAGCACCACCGTCACCGGCGGCTGGGACGATCCCACGCGCAAGGCGGATCGCTACATGCAGATCGGCTCATCCAACATCCCGATCATGATGGGCCTGAACGCCGCCGTGGCGCTGGCGGAGCAGATCGGCATCGCGCGGATCGAGCAGCGGCATCGCCAGCTGGCCGATTATCTGCATGGCGAGATGATGAAGCGCGGCGCGGTCAGCATGACGTCGCCCGATCCGGCGATGCGCTGCGCCATCGCGACGGTCACGGTCGCGCCGGTGCTGCGCCTGGAACTGCAGGAATGGCTGTGGAAGAGCCACCGCATCCGCGTGCGCGGCGGCGAACCGAGCAAGCTGCGCCTGTCGACGCCCTATTATCTGTCGAAGGCCGATATCGACCGCTTCCTGGAACGGTTCGACGCCTTCCGGACGATGAAGGGCATCGCCTGAACAGCCCTGCCCTTCCCCCTGACAGCCAAGATGCCGGGCCTGGCGAACCAGACCCGGCACCTGCCCATCGGGCTTTCGCCCGAAACAAGGGAGCGCCCCGAAACGCGGGGCGCCCAAAATCAGAAGGCGCCCGAAATCAGAAGGCAATCGAGGCGGAGAAGAGAATCTTGCCCGATGCGATGGACGAGCCATCCTTGGTCGAGGAGAAGTTGGGCAGCAGATAGGCCGATTGCGATTTGCTGATGTCGGTATCGACATAGGCGACGCCCAGCGTGGCCGGGCCGACGGCCAGGTCGGCGCCCAGCATCCAGTCCCAATATTTGCCCGTCGGCGCGATGCTGGTGCCATTGGGGCCAAGGCCGGGGTTACCGTCCGAATAGCCGATATGGCCCTTCAGCGTCAGCGGCGTGTTCGGAATGCCCGAGCTGACGTCGCCCCACAGGTAGAGATTGTCTTCCTTGTCGCCCGCACGACTCTGCGGCGTGTTGGACCAGTTGCCCAGCGCTTCCTGCTTGGGCGCATAGGCGACGCCGGCGAGCAGCTTGACCGGGCCGGCCGTGCCGCTCAGCTTCACATAGGGTTCGGCGAAATCGGTGTTCGAGAAACCGCCCGGATACATGTACCAGGTCACGCCCACATCCAGCGTGCCGCTGCCGACCGGGAAGCTGTAGCCGCCATAGATGTCCAGCTCCATATTGGCGCCGCCAAAGGTGCCCCAGCCGGAAAGGTTGGACGCCCAGGTGCCGACATAAAGGCCGCTTTCATGCGTGATCGTGGCCCCGCCCTGGATCGCCATTTCCTCGTCGCTCTGCGACACGCCACGGAAGCGATAGTCGGAAACCAGGCCGACGCTGCCGGTAACGGTGACGGGGCCAGAGGGCTCTTCCTGGGCGAGAGCCGGTGCGCTCGACATCAGCGCACATGCGGCGCAAGCGAGATAGAATTTCATGAACATTCCCCTTTGGAAAAAGAAATGTTCCACCCTGCGTCCGATCGTTCATCCATCTCAAGACCGAAGTCATGGCGATGAATCGATCGGATGAACAAGCGTTATTCGCAACTGCAAAAATTTTACATGGAAGATCTAATGCATCATTAAACAATCACCGCCCTGTGCCGATGAAGCAACGGTTTATTGCTCTATTATTTCCGGTTTCTTGGATAATATTTCCACTTTGATGCCAGAATATGTCCGGGCCGGAAGCCTGTGACTTCCGGCCCGGACATAGGGTTCGCAGCCGTCAGCGCGCCATTGCTCTAATGGCCGACATAGCGGCGCAGGCGATCCGTGCCGCCGGCCAGCTCCACAGCGCCGCCCGCACGCCGCCGGCGTTCGATCCACTCGCGCATCATCTCCGCGCAGGTATGGTCGACATGGGACAAACGCTCCATGTTGAGACGCACGAACTGCCCGGCCGGCGCCTCTTCCAGCTTTGCCGAGAGCCTGGGAAGGGAGAGGAAGGTCGCCGATCCGCCCAGCGATATCTCATGGGCATCCCCCTGCTTCTGCTCGTCCATCGTCAGGCCCAGGCGGCGGACATGCGGCAGCAGTTCCAGCAGCGACAGCGCAAGGCCGGTGAGCACGCCGGTCAGCAGATCGGTGGCGACCACCATTACCAGCGTCACCGCCCAGATGATCGCGGGCAGCGGGCCATATTGGTGGAAGAGATGCTTCACATGGTCGACGCTGATCAGGCGGACGCCGGTGACGACCAGAATGCCCGCCAGCGCCGCCATCGGGATTTCCCGCAGCAGCCAGGGAAGCAGCGCCACGAAGGCCAATATCCAGACGCCGTGGAGGATCGCGGAGAGCCGCGTCACCGCGCCCGCCTGCACATTGGCGGAGCTGCGGACGATCACGCCCGTCATCGGGATGGCGCCCGCCGCACCGCACAGCAGGTTGCCGAAGCCCTGCGCGCGCAGTTCCTTATTGTAGTCGGTCCGCGCCCCGTCATGCATGCGGTCCACCGCCGCCGCCGACAGCAGCGTTTCGGCGCTGGCGATGAAGGCGATGGCCAGCGCCGTCATGATGACGGCGGGATTGGCGAACTGCGCCCAGAAGCCGGCTTCGGGCAGGCTGATCGCCGCCACGATGGATTCGGGCACGGTCACGCGCGCCACCGGCAGGGCAAAGGCAAAGGCGATGATCGTCGCCAGCATCACGCCGACCAGCGCGCCCGGCACGAGCCGAAGCGCCGCCGGGCGGAATTTCTCCCACGCCAGCATGCCGCCGATGGTCGTCAGGCCGACCAGGAAGGCCAGCAGGGCGGGCTGATTGTCGAGGCCAAGAAGCTGGCCCGGCATCGCCAGCAGATTGGCAAGGCCGCTGGGCAACGGCTTGTCGTCGAACAGCACATGGAACTGGCCGACGACGATCAAGATGCCGATGCCCGCCAGCATGCCATGCACAACCGCCGGCGAGATGGCGCGGAACCATCCGCCCGCGCGCAGGATGCCGGCGATCACCTGGATCGCGCCGGCAAGGATCAGGATGGGGCCAAGGGCGGAAAGCCCCTGATCCCGGACGATTTCAAACACGATGACGGCAAGGCCGGCCGCCGGACCGCTGACCTGCAGCGGCGATCCGGCCAGGAAACCGACGACAAGGCCGCCGATGATGCCGGTGATGAGCCCCTTTTCGGCCGGCACACCGGACGCGACGGCGATCCCCATGCACAGGGGCATCGCCACCAGGAAGACAACGATGGATGCCGTGAAATCGCGGCTGAAACTTTTGGGCATGGGAATGGCCACCGGGCGCTCCTTATTCCGCGGCCTGAAGATAATCGGTGTCGGACGCGCGCCGCTCCGCATGCGGCAACGCAACCGGCATGGGGGCGCCCTCCCGCATCGGCAGGAAGCGGCCCGTCTCACCGTCAAGGCCCAGCACGACGCCGGCATGGATGTCCACGAACCAGCCGTGCAGCGCGATCACGCCCCGCGCGATGCCCGCCGCCACGGACGGATGGGTGCGCAGATGGGCCAGCTGGCCCACGACATTTTCCAGGCTGACCGTGCGGATACGCTCATGATCCGACATATCGGGATAGCTTTCGCGCGCGACCTTCTGGGCGGCATGGCTGTGCTTCAACCAGGCCGCGACATTGGGCATGCCCACCAGTGCCTCTTCATGCACCAGCGCCTTCATCGCGCCGCAGTCCGAATGGCCGCAGACGATGATGTCGCGCACGCCCAGCGCCACGACCGCGAATTCGACGGTCGAGGACACGCCGCCATTCTGCGTCGAATAAGGCGGAACGATATTGCCGGCGTTGCGGCACACGAACAGGTCGCCCGGCTCCGCCTGCATGATATGCTCCGGCACGATGCGGCTGTCCGCGCAGGAGATCATCAGCGCCTTGGGGCTCTGACCGTCGCTCGCGAGACGGTTGTAGAGGGCGCTCTGGTTGGGGAAGACATGCTTCTCGAAACTGTAAACGCGTCCAATGAGCTCGTTCATGATGTGCTCGCTCCGTGATGATATCCGCCGCCCCTGCCAGGGAACAGGCAGGGGTCTTGCGATTGTCGGAGAATAGGGATGCGGTTTTGCTGCGGCGCAGCGGATTTGTGAGGAATTATGTCTGAACGGCAGGATCGGCGCGCGATGCAACCGCCGAGGCTTGCGCCGGCCGGAAATGAGCGGCGGACGGAGCACGCCGCCCCGCTCATTCAGGCCGCGACGGCGGCAATCTCCTTCGGCAGCCGGACCGTGACGCACAGCCCCCCCTGCGCCCGATTGGCGAGGCTCAGCCCGCCCCCTTCCCGCTCGATCGCGCGGACGGAAATGGCCAGCCCCAGCCCCAGCCCGCCGGTATTGCGGCCGCGCGCCGGGTCCAGCCGGACGAAGGGCTTGAGCACCTCCTCCAGCTTGTCCGGCGCGATGCCCGGCCCGTCATCCTCGACGACGATCACCAGAGCACCGTCATCCGCCCCCACGGTCACCGCGACCCGGTCGCCATATTTCGCGGCATTCTCCACGATGTTGCGCATGGCGCGCTTGAAGCCGACCGGCCGGATGGCGCTCTCCACATGGTCGAGGCCGGCATAGGTCGCGACGCCGCCGGCATCCTCCACCTCGTCCACCAGCGTCGCCATCATCACGGCGATGTCGACCCGCTGGCGCGGCTCGGGATCGTCCTCTCCGCCCAGATAGGCCAGCAGGGAGGACACCATGCCCTCCATTTCCCGGACATCGGTGCTGATCGCGCTGCGCAGCCGGGCGTCGCCGATCGCCTCCGCCCGCAATTGCAGGCGGCTGAGCGGCGTGCGCAGATCATGGCCCACCGCGGCGAGCGCTTCCGTGCGATCGGCGATCAGCGAATGGATGCGCGCCTGCATGTCGTTGAAGGCACGGATGAGCCCGCGCACCTCGCCGCCGCCCTGCTCGGGCACCGGCTCCACCTCCTGCCCATGGCCGATCAGCGCGGCGGCCTTTGAAAGCGTGCGCACCGGGCGCAGGGTCCAGCGGATGAGCAGGATGGCAATCAGGCTGGCGCCGGTGGCGATCACCCCCATCATCGCGAACCAGGTGACGCGGAACTTGCCCTCGTCCACCAGCTGCGGCGCCTTGAAGGCAATCCAGCTGCCGTCGGCCAGCATCATGCCGCCGGCCACGGTGCCGCCCCGCCCCGGCTCCTTCAGATAGAGGTGCAGGCTATGGTCGTTGAGCGTCGGCTCCCATGCCGTGATCTGATCCCGCATATCGATGAGCGCGGCGGACATCGGCGGCGTGGGCGGCATGGTGGGCAGCCAGCGAACCGTGAAATTCTTGCTGGAGAGGCGGGCCGCGACTACGGGCCGTTCCGCCGGGTTCCGCTGGATCATCACCCGGCTGGCGGAGGCGAGATGCTCGGCGACCCGATGCGCCTCGTCCTCGCGCACGCGCAGGCTGCTCGCGCGGTCGTACAGGACCGTGCTGGCGCAGAATTCGATCAGGATCGTCAGCAGGACAATGGCCAGGATACGCCCGACCAGCCCCACCGACGGATGCAACCATGCGTTCAAACGCGCTCCACTTCGGCGCTGAACATATAGCCGATGCCGCGCACCGTCACGATCGGGGCCGTGCCGCCGGTCTGGGATATCTTGCGGCGCAGGCGGCTGATGAGCACATCGACGCTGCGGTCGGAACTGTCGCCCAGCCGCGCGCGGGACATTTCGATGAGCCGTTCGCGCGCGATCACCCGCTGGGGGTTGTCGATCAGGGTGGTGAGCAGGTCGAACTCCGCACCGGTCAGGTCGACGGCGGCGCCGCTGGGCGACCGGACCTCGCGGCGGGGGAAATCCACCGTCCAGCCATCGAAGCGCGCCTCGCGCCGGCCGGCGCCCTCATGCTGGCGATCCATCCGTCCGCGCCGCAGGATGGCGCGGATGCGGGCGATCAGCTCGCGGGTGTCGAAGGGCTTGGCCAGATAATCGTCCGCGCCCAGCTCCAGCCCGATGACGCGATCCACCTCCGTGCCCTTGGCGCTGACGAAGATGATCGGCACGTCGCTCTGCTGGCGGATCTGGCGGCACAGGTCCAGGCCCTGCGTGCCGGGCAGCATGACGTCCAGGATGACAACGTCGATGGGCATGTCGTTCAGCACATTCCACATTTCCGGCGCGGAACCGGCTGGGCGGCCGACAAAGCCATTCTGCTGCAAGGACCGCATCACCAGAGTCCGCAATGCGGGATCGTCTTCGACAATCAGTACGTTGGGGGCAGTCATCAGGAACAGGGGCCTTTGTAACAGGGCATTGACTTAGAAGTCCCGGCGGCATGTTTCAACCGGGACATGATGGCATGCCCCGGCGCCATGCCGGGGCCGGACGCCCCCGACAGGTCTGCTGCCGGGGGGCCTCCATGATGGGCAGTGCGTCAGCCGGCCTTGCCGGCCAGTCGCGCCACGCCATCCAGTTCACCCATCAACGCGCCACGGTCCTGTTCGGCTGCAAGCGTGCCTTGCGCGCGCTGCTTGTCGGCATGGCGCGCGATCTGCGCGTCGATGCGACCCCTGGCGTCGGCGCAGCGGCCCATTTCGGTGCCGCTGGTGCCGGCCAGCTGATGCACGGGCTTGGCGAGCGCGCCGATGGCGCCATCGGCCCCATGGACTTCGCGGGCGACCACCACGCTCGCCTGCCAGCGGCATACGGGCAGAAGCTGGCGCGCGGCATGCTTAGGTGCGATCTCGTCGGTCGTGACCGCCCACTGGGTCTTGTAGGTCGCCTTCACGGGCATGGCGGCGTGCGGCACATCGGCCTGATGGACGACGGTGCCGGCGGAGGCGGCGGCGGGGATCGCGGCAAGGCAGAGCAGCGCGCCCCCGATGCGGAGGTTTCGGTTCATATGCGTCTCCTTAGAAAGGCCCGACGGTCTGAACGCGCCGGTGCTGGACATTATCTAGAGACGCAGGGTGTCTCGCCTATGATCGGGCTGTTACAAAATATTGCTGGCCGGAAATGAACCCCAAGTTTTTGATTCCACGGCAATATCGGAGAAACGCAGATGGCCGCCCGAACCGCCGGCAAGGCCCCGACCCGCCGGCAAAACAAAAGGGGCGCCGGAATGACCCGGCGCCCCCTGTTTTTTTTCGAACATCGCGATGCGATGCGAAGCGATCAGCCCTCGGTACGGACGTCGCGACGCTCGGCGATGCGCGCGCGCTTGCCGGTGCGGCCGCGCAGATAATAAAGCTTTGCACGACGCACCACGCCGCGACGGACGACGGTGATCGAATCGATGTTCGGCGAGTAGAGCGGGAACACGCGCTCCACGCCTTCACCGAACGAAATCTTGCGCACGGTGAAGTTGCTGCCCATGCCCTTGTTCGAGCGGGCGATGCACACGCCTTCATAATTCTGGACGCGGCTGCGGTCGCCTTCGACGACCTTCACGCCGACGCGCAGCGTGTCACCGGGGCGGAATTCCGGAATGTCCTTGGCGAGGGCGGCGATGTTCTCCGCCTCGATCTGCTGGATGAGGTTCATGTGCCTCTAGTCCTTCTTCGTTCGTTGCGCACCAGAGGGCGACCCGACCCGAACGTCCCTGTGACGCTCCCAAAGGTCCGGCCGCCTTAGCCGTGTATCATCCTCGGCCCGTTGTTTCCGCCAGGCCGCGATCTTCGCATGATCCCCCGATCGCAACACCTGCGGGATCGTGCGCCCTTCCCACTCAGCGGGTCGGGTATAGTGCGGATATTCAAGGAGGCCGCTTTCGAAGCTCTCCTCATCCCCACTGGAAGCGGCGCCCATTACACCGGGAAGCAGCCGGATGCAAGCATCCAGCAGCATCAGCGCGCCCATTTCCCCGCCCGACAGGATGATGTCGCCCATGGAGAGCTGCTCGACCGGGCGCCCTTCGAAAATCCGCTCGTCAAACCCCTCGAAACGGCCGCAGAGGATGGTCGCGCCGGGGCCGGAGGCAAGCGCGCGGACACGGGCCTGCGTCACCGGCGCGCCGCGCGGCGTCATGGCGACCACGGGCAAATCCGGCCGGCGTGCCAGCGCATGGTCGACGGCGCTCGCCAGCACATCGACACGCAGCACCATGCCGGCGCCGCCGCCCGCCGGCGTGTCGTCCACCGACTTGTGCCGGTCCAGGGCGAAATCGCGGATCTGGATGGGATCGCACGACCATTTCCCCTCCCCCAGCGCCCGACCGGCAAGCGACGTGCCAAGGGGGCCGGGGAACATTTCCGGGTAAAGCGTCAATATCTGGGCAGCGAATGTCATGCGGCACGCCTGGCCCAGAACCAGCCGAGCGCCACCCCGCATGTCAACGCGACCACGCCGGCGACCAGCATGCCCACGCCCATCGCCATCTGCAGGTCGGCGATCGGGGACATGGGGTTCAGCAGCGCCGGCACGATGAACAGCATCGGCGCGGTGATGGCCAGCATCACGCCGGCAAGCACCCGCTGCCACCGCCGCCACCGCAGCGTGAACAACCGCCAGCCAGCGCCCACCAGCGAGGCGAGATAGAGCCAGGGGAGGAATGCGGTAAAGGTCACTGGCTGATCCCGGAGAATTTGAGTTCCTGAATGGCCACGGCGCGCGTCGGCGCGAGCAGGATTTCGCCCTGCACCCGGCCGGTGGCGCATGTCCAGGTGAAGCTGCCGGACATCGCGCCCGTCGGCGTGATCGGCGCATCCGTCGTGCAGGCGCCGACATTCGCTTTCACCGCGGCGATCGCCCTGGCCCAGGCAGGCGCGTCCCTGTCCATCAGGACATTCATCGCCAGATTGTCCTTCGCCGCCATGATGTCGCCCGCCGCATAGATACGCCCGGCGGCGGCATAGCCCTGCGCCAGCAACGGCGAGACGGGCATGTCCCGCCCGACCAGCGCGCCGGCTCTTTGCAGCGCCACCGCCGCATCCCATGCCGCCGGCGCCCCGCCATTATAGGTGCGGTTGGTGAAGACAAAGATGCCTATCCCCGATTGCGGCATCAGCAGCACATGGCTGCCATAGCCGGGATAGCCGCCGCCATGGCTTAGCGTCAGGCCAAGGTCGCAATCCTGCGCAATCCGCATGCCGAAACCATAGGCAGCGGCAAGGCGGCAGGCGCCCGGCCCGCTCTTGCCGGTGCGCTGGGCGATGCTCATGAAATTGCTGCCCTCCGCCAGCATGCGCACCGAGGCCCGGCCGACCGGGCCGGCTTCCGCCCCATCGCGCGGCGGCCAGGCGGAGAGCAGGAAAGCGACATAGCGGGCATAATCGTTCGCGCTCACCTGCAACCCGCCCATGGCGTTGAAGGCGCCGTCCGCCATGGTCGGCTCTTCCTTCCACTGCCCGTCCTCCCAGCGCCCCTCCTCCCAACGATAGCCGATGGCGCGGCGTTCGGCCGGAGCCTCCGTCACTTCGAAACCGCTGGCGGTCATGCCGAGCGGCGTCAGGATGTTGCGCTCGACATAGCTGCGATAGGGCATGTCGGCGATATTGGCGACGATCCGCCCCAGCACCGCAAAACCGAAATTGGAATATTCATAACCCGTGCCGGCCGCGCCGCTGAACGGCACGCCCTCTTTCAGCATCCTGGTGAATTCCGCCTGGCTCAGCGGCTGCTGCCGGTCGCCCCAGGGATTGTCGGTGACGAAGCCGGCGCTATGCGTCAGCAGATCGCGGATGCGGATGCGCGGCGCATCGGCGGTCGGATAGGTCCAGCCGCGCATTTCCGGCACATATTTTTCCGCAAGGTCGTCGAGCGAGAGCTTTCCCTGTTCGCGCAGCTTCAGGATGGAGAGCGCGGTGAAGCTCTTGGTCATCGACGCGATGCGGAACAGGCTGTCGGGCGTGACCGGGCGTTTCTGCACGATGTCCTGCACGCCCAGCCCCTTCACATGCACCAGCCGGCCATCCGCCACGATGCCGTAGACAAGCCCCGGCGCGTGGCTGTCCAGTTGGAAGTCGGCGAAGATGCGGTCGATCTGGGGAATCGCGGCGGCGATCTTCGGGGGGATGGACGTGGGCTGTTGCGCGAAGACAGGGGCAAGCGGCGCGACCAACATGGGTATGGCAAGGATCAAGGCAAGGCTACGCATGGTCATACCGTCCAGTTCTCTGTGCGCAGGTCGGGGATATCGGCAAAATCCGCTTCGTTGTTGGTGACGAGCGTAAGGTCGAGCGCAAGCGCATGCGCCGCGATCAGCCGGTCGAAATTGCCCCGCCTGAATGGCAATTCCGCATAGCGCAAGGCCGCCGACATTTCGAAAGGAAGGACCGGCACCAGCGCGAAGAAGCGCTCCGCCATGGGCTTTTGCAAGGGTTCCCGCATGTTCACGCCGCGCATGACCTCGCCATGAACGATTGCCGATGTCGCGACCGAACCGACCGCACAGCGCTGCACATGCTGCGCAGCCAGGCACGAAGCATCACGCAGGATGTAAATGATGATGTTGGAATCGAGCAGAAACAGCGGCTCAGTCACGTTTGAGCAGCTTCCCGTCCCAATCGAGTTCGCGTTCTTCGAATGCGCGTTCTTCGGGCGTCAGCGGCTCAAGCCAGGGCATGGAACCGGCGATGCCCGTCAGGTCGATCTTGCGCGGTTCGGCGGGGATCGGCTCGAAGACGAACTTGCCGCCCTCCTCGCGCAGACGCATTTCGGCGCCCTCCTCCAACCCCAATGCCTTGGGCAGGCGCAGGGCGAGGCTGTTGCCGGACTTGAAAACCTTGGCGCGATATTCCTCGCTCATGGCGGAGGGCCTTTCGTATATACAGGCCGTATATACTATTCCACGAAGACAGCGTCAATGACCGCCTGCCCTTCGCCCAGCGTCACGGCGTGCATCGGCACCATGAAGCGGCGTGGACCCTTGGCCCCTTCCAGAAAGGGGCGCTCGACCTCGATGATGTCGCCTGCGCCGAAATTCTCGATGGCGACGATATTGCCAAGCGCATCGCCCGCATCGCTCACACAGGGCAGGCCGATCATGTCGACATGATAATATTCGCCCTCGCCCAGCGGCGGCAGGGCGGAACGGGGGACGGTGAGCGCGGTGCCGCGCATCCCCTCGGCACCAGTCCGGTCGCGGATTTCCGCGAAGCGGGCAACGGCGCCATTGGGGCCGGGCCGCACCGACTTGAGCGTCAGCACCTGCCCGGCCGCATCGAAGCTCTTATAGCCTTTGAGGCTTTCGACACTTTCGCCGAAGAGCTTCAGACGGACTTCGCCCGTCACACCATGCGCGCCGACAATGGCGGCGAGAGTGACGGGCGCGTCGTGCATCGGGCTCAGCCCTCAGCCTGTTCTTCAACCGCAGCGGCTTCCTCGGCGGGCGCTTCCTCGACAGGAGCCGGCGCGGCAGCCGCTTCGGCAGCGGCCTTTGCAGCCTCTTCGGCCTCGGCGATCTTGGCGGCACGCTCTTCAGCGCGCTCGGTGGCCTTCTCGCCCGGCTTGCCCTTGCTCGGGTTCACGCGGGCAGCGCGTTCCTTGACGCCGGCGACGTCGAGGAAACGGGCGACGCGGTCGGTCGGCTGCGCGCCAACGGCCACCCAGTGCTTCGCACGGTCGAGGTCGAGCACGACGCGCTTGGGGTCTTCCTTGCCCAGCAGCGGGTTGTAGCTGCCGATGCGCTCGATGAACTTGCCGTCGCGGGGCGAGCGGCTGTCGGTCACGACGATCTTGTAATAGGGGCGCTTCTTGGAGCCGCCGCGCGACAGACGAATGGAAGTTGCCATGAGTGTAACCTTACCTTTCTGATACAATCTAATTTGTAAATGATATGAGTGGGTTGAACTTATTTCTTCATGAACTTTTCGAAGCCCGGCGGCAGCTTGGGCATATCGCCGCCGGGAAGGCCCGGCATCCCGCCACCCGGCCCGCCAAGCCCGCCGGGGAGCCCGCCACCGGCACCGCCGCCGCCCAGCAGGCCGCCAAGCCCGCCGCCGGCGAACATCTTGCCCAGGCCCTTCAATCCGCCCATCTTGCGGATCTTCTTCATCGCGGTTTCCATTTCCTGGTGCATTTTCAGGAGGCGATTGACCTCCTGCACCGTGGTGCCGGAACCCTTGGCGATACGAATCTTGCGCTTGGCGTTGATGATCGCCGGGCGCTCCCGCTCCACGGCGGTCATGGAGCCGATCATGGCATCCATGCGCACCAGCGACTTGTCGCCCGCGCCGCTCTGCGCCATCGCCGCCTGCGCCTTTTTGAGGCCGGGGATCATGCCCGCCAGCGCGCCAATGCCGCCCATGCGCTGCATCTGCGCCAGCTGCGCGCGCAGGTCGTTGAGGTCGAACTGGCCCTTCGCCATCTTCCTGGCGAGCTTGTCGGCTTCCTCGGCGTCGATGCTCTCCGCCGCCTTTTCCACCAGGCTGACGACATCGCCCATGCCAAGGATGCGCTGGGCGACGCGCTGCGGATGGAAGGGCTCGATCGCGTCCAGCTTTTCGCCGACGCCCGCGAACTTGATCGGCTGGCCGGTGACGGCGCGCATCGACAGCGCAGCGCCACCACGGGCATCGCCATCCATCCGCGTCAGCACGACGCCGGTCAGCGGCACCTGCGCGGTGAAGCTCTGCGCGACATTGACCGCGTCCTGGCCGGTCAGCGAATCGACCACCAGCAGGATTTCCTGCGGGGTCGCGACATCGGCGACGGCCTTCATCTCGTCCATCAGCGCCTGATCGACATGCAGGCGGCCCGCGGTGTCGAGCATGACGACATCGAAGCCCTGCAGCTTCGCGGCCTGCAGCGCGCGGCGGGCGATGTCGACCGGCTGCTGACCCGGCACGATCGGCAGGGTCGCGACATCGGCCTGCGTGCCCAGCACGGCAAGCTGTTCCTGCGCAGCGGGGCGCTGGACGTCGAGCGACGCCATCAGCACCTTCTTGCGGTCCTTTTCCTTCAGCCGCTTGGCGATCTTCGCGGTGGAGGTCGTCTTGCCCGAACCCTGCAGGCCGACCATCATGATAACGGCCGGCGGGGTCACGTCGATCAGCAGGTCGGCGGTTTCCGAACCCAGCATCGCGGTCAGCGCATCGCTGACGATCTTCACCACCTGCTGGCCCGGCGTCACCGAGCGCAGCACATTATGGCCGACCGCCTGCTCCGTCACGCTATCGACGAAATCGCGCACCACCGGCAGGGCGACGTCCGCCTCCAGCAGCGCGATCCGCACTTCGCGCATGGCCGAGCGGACATCGGCCTCGGTGAGCGCGCCGCGCCCACGAAGCTTGTCGAATACGCCGCCCAGGCGATCGCTCAGCGAATCGAACATCGTCACCTCAACCAACGGACCGGAACGGCCCAGAAAAACGCACATGCTCCAAAACGACAAAACCGCCGGCGGGCGAAACCTCGCCGGCCAGCGTCCATCCGAAGCGCCCGATATGCGCTCCCTGGAGGTGTCTTAGGAGCCCGGCAATCCTGTGGGATCACCGGAATATGCGGCGCGCCTTAGCGGAGAATGGGGATATGCGCAAGAGATGGCGGGACGGGACGGGAATCTCCACCATCCTTCCGTCATGCTGGAGACTAGAGAGAAGGGAAGCGTGGCACCTTCCCCCATTTCCATTGCACGCCCCGCCCATGACACCGCGCTGCCTTGCAAGGCGGAATGGCGATCGTGCCTAACGCAGGAACCGCGCGCCGAAGCGGCAGCCGAGCAGCCAGCGGGCCTCCGCCTGCACCGCGCCGCGATTGGGCAGATCGACCGCCACGATCGCGCCCGCCGGCACCGGCTCCGCGCATTCGGCGATGAAGCCCGCTTCGGAAATGCTGCCGACGCGGCCGGTCATCTGCCGCTCGCCCGTGCCGATCACCCGGATCACCGCATCGCACGCCCAGCGCCCGGCCCTTGCAGCCGGATCGGCCTCGATCATCTTCCCCAAGCGCATGGAACCGCCCTCCCTTGATCGAGATCATGTCACGTCATGGGTTAGCGGCCCGTTAAGCGCGCGAATCCATGGCCCCGCTTATGGACAGGGACGGCCCGCTGCCCTACATCGCGCGCGATGAACGGTCGTTTTTCCAAGATGCATGGCCTCGGCAATGATTTTGTCGTCATCGACGCACGCGAGGCGCCGATCACGATGACAAGCGCGCGCGCGCAAGCCATTGCGGATCGCCATGCGGGCATCGGCTGCGACCAGCTGATCCTGATCGACCATTCCGACCGGGCCGATGTGGGCATGCGCATCTTCAACGCCGACGGCAGCGAGGTGGAGGCGTGCGGCAACGCCACCCGCTGCGTGCCGCTGTTCGTGGGCCGCGACGTGCTGATCGAGACGAAGGCGGGTCTGCTCGACGCGAAGCAGGTGGCCGGCGGCGCCAGCGTCGACATGGGCGAACCCCGGTTCGACTGGGATGCGATCCCCCTCGCCTATGCCATGGACACACGGACGATGCCGGTGAGCTGGGAAGACCTGCCCGCGCCGTCTGCCGCCAATATCGGCAATCCGCATGTCATCTTCTTCAATGCGGGCGTCGGCATGGAAGAGGCCGCGCGCCTCGGCCCACTGATCGAGACCGATCCACTGTTCCCCGAGCGGGTGAACGTGAACTTCGCGCAGGTGGTGGACGCGCACCACATCCGCCTTATCGTGTGGGAACGCGGCGCGGGCCTCACCCGCGCCTGCGGCACCGGCGCCTGCGCCACCGCCGTTGCAGGCATCCGGCTGGGCCTGGTTTCCGGGCCCGTCACCGTCTCGCTGCCCGGCGGCGATCTGGTGATCGACTGGCAGCCCGGCGGCCACATCGTCATGACCGGCCCCGCGACCCATGTGTTCGACGGCACCGCCGACTGGGACGCCTTCGGATGAAGACGGCCGGGGGCACCGGGGCGTGTGGCACCGGGGCTCAGGGTTCCGGCGCTCAGGATTCCGGCGCTCAGGGTTTTGGGCCGGAGCTGATCACCCTCGGCTGCCGCCTCAACATTGCCGAGAGCGAGACGATGCGGACGCTGGCGAAGGGCCGCGACGACCTCATCATCGTCAACAGCTGCGCCGTCACCATGGAGGCGGTGCGCCAGACCCGGCAGGCCATCCGCCGCGCCCATCGCGCCCGGCCGGATGCGCGCATCGTCGTCACCGGTTGCGCCGCGCAGACCGATCCCGCCATGTTCGCCGCCATGCCCGAAGTGGCGCAGGTGCTGGGCAACAGAGAGAAGCTGGACGCCGCGTCCTTCGCCGCGCCCGCCTTCGCGACACAGGAACGGGTGCAGGTTTCCGACATCATGGCCGTGCGCGACACCGCGCCGCATCTGGCCAGCGGCTTTGCCGACCGCGTGCGCGCCTTCATAGAGGTGCAGAATGGCTGCGACCATCGCTGCACCTTCTGCATCATCCCGCTGGGGCGCGGCAACAGCCGCTCCGTCCCCGCCGGCGAAGTGGTGCGCGCGGTGCGGGAGATGGTGGCGCAGGGCTATGGCGAGGTCGTGCTGACCGGGGTGGACGCCACCAGCTATGGCGCGGACCTGCCGGGCGAGCAATCGCTGGGCACGCTGGTGGACCGCATCCTGACCCATGTGCCGGACCTGCAACGCCTGCGCCTGTCCTCCGTTGACAGCGTGGAGATGGACGAGCGGCTGCTGGAGATCGTGACCGGCGAGCCCCGGCTGATGCCGCATCTGCACCTGTCGCTGCAGGCGGGCGACGACATGATCCTCAAGCGCATGAAGCGCCGCCACAGCGCCGCCGATGCCATCGCGCTGGTCGAGCGGCTGAAGGCCGCGCGGCCGGAGATCGCCATCGGCGCGGACATCATCGCCGGTTTCCCCACGGAAACCGAGGCGATGTTCCAGAACAGCCTTCGCCTGGTCGAAGCCTGCGATGTCGTCCACGGCCATGTCTTCCCCTACTCCCCTCGCCCCGGCACCCCCGCCGCGCGGATGCCGCAGGTGCTCCATGCCGCGATCAAGGATCGCGCGGCGCGGCTGCGGGCGGCCTGTACGCAGCGGCGCGCGGCGTGGCTGTCCGGCCTTGTCGGCACAGAGCAACATGTTCTGGTGGAACGCAGCGGACGCGCCGGCCATGCCGAAAATTTCGCGCCCGTGGCATTGCCCGAACCGGCGCAGCCGGGCGAAATCGTGACGCGGCGCATCGCGGCGCTTGAGAATGGCGTGCTGATCGCGCAAGAGGCGGGCCAATGAAGAGTGTCACGACATGAGCGAACCCACCTGGCGCGAACGCCTGTTCGGCGGCCTCAAGCGCACGTCCGACCGGCTTGGCGACAATCTGACCGGCCTGTTCACCAAGGCCGCGCTGGACGACCAGACGCTGGACGAGATCGAGGAAGCGCTGATCGTCAGCGACCTTGGCCCGGCCATGGCGGCGCGCGTGCGCGAGCGGCTGGCCGAAGGGCGCTTCAACAAGGAACTGACGGAAGAGTATCTGCGCGAGATCATCGCGGAGGAAATCGCCAAGACGCTGGCACCCGTCGCCAAGCCGCTGGAGATCGAAGCCTTTCCCCGCCCGCAGGTGATCCTTGTCATCGGCGTCAACGGATCGGGCAAGACGACGACCATCGCCAAGCTCGCCCACCTGTTCCTGGAGCAGGATTATGGCGTGATGCTAGCGGCGGGCGATACCTTCCGCGCGGCGGCCATCGGCCAGCTCAAGGTCTGGGCCGATCGGCTGGGCATCCCCATCGTATCGGGCAAGGAAGGCGGCGACGCGGCGGGCATCGTCTATGAGGCGGTGAAGCAGGCGACCGCCACCGGCATCGACGTGCTGATCGTAGACACCGCCGGGCGGCTGCAGAACAAGACCGAGCTGATGGAAGAGCTGGCGAAAATCCGCCGCGTGCTCGGCCGGTTGAACCCGGCGGCGCCGCATGACGTCGTACTGGTGCTGGATGCGACGACGGGCCAGAACGCCCTGTCGCAGATCGAGGTGTTCAAGGAGGTCGCGCAGGTGACGGGGCTGGTGATGACCAAGCTGGACGGCACCGCGCGCGGCGGCGTGCTGGTCGCGGCGGCGGAGAAATATCGCCTGCCCATCCATGCCATCGGCGTCGGCGAGAAGATCGAGGACCTGCGCCCCTTCGACCCCGAGGACATGGCGCGCGCGATTGCCGGGGCGGCCTATGCGCGGTGATATCATGGCGGCACGGATATCCCCTCCGTTCGGGCTGAGCCTGTCGAAGCCCCACCCTTCTTTTCAGGGCACACGGAAAATTGGCGAAGGTATTGTGCATGGCTGAAACCAAAGCCCCCCAGCATGGCGGCACGCTCAGCCTCGTGCTCGATTTCGGGCCGCTGCTGGTCTTCTTCCTGACCTACAAGGTCGCCGGCCGCATGCTGGGCACGGGTAATCCGATCAGCGCGATGGTGCTGGGCACGGGCGCGTTCATGGCCGCTATCGCAATCGCCGTCATCATCTCGCTCATCAAGCTGAAGCGCGTGTCGCCGATGCTGTGGCTTTCGGCGGTACTGATCCTGTTCTTCGGGTCGCTCACCATCTATTTTCGCGACCAGCGCTTCATTCAGCTCAAGCCCACGATCATCTACATCTTCTTCGCGTTGATGCTGTTCGCCGGGCTCATGCGGCGCAAGGCGCTGCTCAAATATCTGCTGCAGGCCGCCTATGACGGGCTGTCGGAGGAAGGCTGGCTGAAGCTGTCGCGCAACTGGGCCTGGTTCTTCGTCGCCATGGCCATCGCCAATGAAGCGATGCGCGCGTCGATGAGCTTCGACACCTGGCTGTCGGTGAAGGTGTGGGGCGTGACCATCGTGTCCTTCCTGTTCGCCGCCGCCAATATCCCGATGCTGATGAAGCATGGCATGAATGTCGGTCAGGCCGTGGACAGCGACGAACTGGGCGAGACGACGCCGCCGCAGGGATAAGGGCCGCAGGGATAAGGGCCGCAGGGATAAGGGCCGCAGGGATAAGGGCCGCAGGGATAAGGGCCACAGGGATAGGGCCCCCACCTCGGGGATAACAGCGCCCGCGATCAGGCCGGGCGATGCCCCTTGCGCCATTTGGTGAACAGGTGGCGGGCGAGCATCATCGGCGGCATCCGCAACCAGTGCGAGCGGATGAAGAAGGCAAAGCGCAGCGGCTTGCCGGTCTCCTGCCCCCATGCATTGCGCGCGAGCAGAAGGCGGACATAAAGCCTGTCGCGCCAGCCCGGCGCCCCGCCCCCATAGACCGCATCGGCCAGCCGGATCGCCCGCGCGACAAAGGACGCAAGCCCATGCCGCCGCGCTCGCGCCATCAGTGCAGCCCTGTCGTCAATGTCATCGAGCAGGCACCTGATATCCCACAGATTTCTCATGCCACCCATCATGTCGCCATCGGCCAGCAGATGCGCGACGGCATGGCAGACGCGATCCTCGGGCGACAGCACATGCAGGCCACCCGGCAAGGCGACCGCATCGGCGATCATCGCGGCGGCATCGGGCGTCTGCCGCGCGGTCAAGGGCAGGATCGTGTGATGGACATCGATCATCCGGTCGCGCGCCGCGTGGATCAGCGGCGGCAGTTCATGCATCCATTGCCGATAATAGAGGTCGTCATAGGGATCGGGCTTGACCCATTCCCATCCCGCTTCAATCAGCGCCTTCTCCACATCGTCCAGCGCGTCGCGCGGCACCAATATGTCGAGATCGCCGATGAACCGCCCCTCCCCCGCGCCCAGCCCCGCCGCGACATAGGCGGTGCCCTTGAGCAGGATGACGGGGATGCCGAGCGGCGCCAGCGCGGCCTGCGCGCGGTCCGCCTCCCACAGCGCCTGCCGCCGTTCGCGCTCCGCATCCAGCCGCGCGTCGGCCAGGATCGCGGCAATCGGGTCGGGAACCACCCGGTCCTGCAACCGCATCGCGAGCGTGCCGATCAGCCGCTCCGCCCGCGCCATGGCGACCAGCGCGTTCCACCCGGCGCCGTCGAGCGCGCCGGTGCTGCCGGGATCGCGGAGCGCATGGGCGAGCACCGCCGCGCTCATGGAAGGCTCTCCCACAGCCGCTCGACCATGTCGACTGCCGCCTCACCGTTCGGGAAGTCGATGGCACAGGCGGGCACATCCTGGGTGAAGCGGGACAATGCCGCGAACCCCGCCTCCCCCATGGCGACATAGTTGGTGGAAGCCTGGGTCAGGCGCATGAAGGTTTCGGACGGGCCGACGGGGCGCCGGGCCGCATCATGGCCATAGCGCGGATAGAGCAGCAGCGCCGGCGCCGCGCCCTCGTCCATCCGCGCGATGGCGTCGGCGCACGGGCGCAGATGGCGGATGTCGCCCTTGGGCGTCGCGCGCATCAATGGGCCGAAGCGGCCGGCCTGCGCCTCCCCCTCCATCACGGCGATGGCGCCGTTCTTGAGCGAGACCAGCCGGGGGAAGGCGAAGACCTGCCCGGTCGCGGGATCGAGCAGGGTGAATTCGTCCCCCATCAGCCGCCAGCCGCGCTCCCCCAGCATCGCCGCCAGGGTGGATTTGCCCGAACCGGATTCGCCCGTCATCACCAGCGCCCGCCCGCCCCGCTCGACGCAGGAGGCATGGAGCAGCACATGCCGCCGCCAGCCCAGCGCCATCTGCAGGTTCATGCCCATTTCCGCCGCCAGCAAACCGTGGGGCAGGCCCATCGGCGCCGCATCGGCCAGGCCATGGTCGCCGGTGATGAAGACGGACGGCCTGATCCAGCGACGCCACGGCTTCGCCGGTTCCAGCCGCACGGTGAAATCGACGATGCCGCCGGTGGGCGCGGGATAATCGCGATACAACGCCTTCAACCGGTCGACAGGCCCGGCCCAGGCCGAACCCACGCGAAAGGACGCCGGGCCGATCCGCAGGGACATCCCATGCTTCATCCGCGCGCGACCAGCCCCAGCGCGACCAGTTCCTCCAGATGCGCGGCGATGACGGGCAGCGCCTCGTCCCGCGCGCCCAGATCGAAGGACAGCGCCAGCCGCGCCACCAGCTCTTCCGTGCTGGCCGGGCCGGCCATCAGCGCGTCCAGCATTTCCGGCACGGGGCTCACCACCATATGCGTCTGGCCGGACGGGCGGTGATAGATCAGCGTCACCGCATCGAGCGGGCGCACGATCAACGCGGACGCCGGGCAGGCGGCATGGCGGATCATGATATCGGGTATCGGGTATCGGGCGTCGCGGTCATGCCCGCCTTATGCCGCAAATCCCTTAAAAAAAGGCGACGCTCCCCGGCGGCACCCTATCGCGGCATCTGCAGCGATGCGTAGCAGGTGAAGCCGCTCGTGCCCGATTGCAGGCGGCGGATATAGTTCAGATAGGCCTGGTTCTGCTCATAGCTGGTGCCGGGCAGCGAGCGTCCGTTCAGCGCCGCCTTCACATCCTCGCCCTTGAAGGCGCGGCCCGCACCGGGAAAGGCGCCCTGCGTGCCGGCGGGGACCAGCGATCCGTCGGGCGCAACATAATTGCCCGACCGGGCCGGGTCGGGCACCGGGATCTGGCAGTTGAGCACCGACGCCGCCGTGCTGGCCAGCGCCGGGCGGATCGAGACGATGGCCGAAGCCGCGACCGCGCCGCCCATCAGCAGCTGGCGGCGCGAGGGCACGGCGAAATTGACGGAGGCTTCATCCGGCCCCCGGTCCGGCGCATATTCCACGCCGCCCTGCGCCTGCCCGTCCGCCTGTGGCGGCTGTTGGTTACTGTCGTCGCTCATCGGCCTATTGTCCGTCATTTTCCCTGACCAAGTGTAAACGACGCCAAATTGTCATCGCCGCATTGGCATATGGATGCGCTCAGGCTAGCCATCGCAATTCCCCACGGAAGAATCCAGAGCAGTAACCATGATTGAGCGGGAGCAGGTTCGGGCATGACGCGGTGGGTATCGGTGCAGATGCTGGTCGCCACCATGGTCATCATGGCGGGCGCGGCGGCCACGCTGCTGTTCAACAGCGGCATGGAGACGCTGCTGGTGTCGGCGGCGGCCGGGCTGCTTGCCATGTTCATCCTGTGGGATCGCCCGCCGGCCGCCGCGCCCGGCACCACGGACATGCCGGCCGGGCCGGTCGATATCCTGGACCATGTCGATTTCGAACTGCTGCTGGAGGGGATTTCAGAGCCGCTGCTGGTCATCGCCCGCGGCAAGGTGGCGCGCGCCAATCGCCCGGCGCTGCGCCTGCTGGGCTCGCATATCGTGGGGGAAGATGTCCGCATCGCCATCCGCCATCCCGCCGCCGCCGAACAGCTGGCCAGCATGGCGCCCATGGTGGAGCCCACGACCGTCAGCCTGGTCGGGCTGGGCACGCGCGACCAGCGGTGGGAAATGCATGTCGCCCCGCTTGCGGACAGCGAGCGCGGCGAACCACGCCGGATCGTCCACCTGATCGACCGTTCCGGCAGCTATGCGGCAGAGCGGATGCGGGTCGATTTCGTCGCCAATGCCAGCCACGAACTGCGCACGCCACTGGCGGCGATATTGGGCTTCATCGAAACGCTGGCCGATCCGGTGGCGGGCGCCGACAAGGAAACCCGCGCGCGTTTCCTCAAGATCATGGAGGGCGAAGCGCGGCGGATGCAGGTGCTGGTGGACGACCTCATGTCCCTCTCCCGCATCGAGGCGGAGAAATATCGCGCGCCCGACACCGCCGTCGACCTGCCCGATTTGATCGGCGAGGTGGTCGACGTCTTCCGCCAGAGCGGTGGCGAGCGCGGGCGCGACGTGGTCGCCGCCATCGCCCCCGGTGCTCAGTCCGTGCGCGGCGACCGCGCGCAGCTGTCGCAGGTGCTGCACAATCTGATCGGCAATGCGGTCAAATATGCGCGGGCGGGAACCCCCATCACCGTCGGCCTCGCCCCCGGTTCGCCCGGCATGATGAAGCTGACCGTCGCCGACGAAGGCGAAGGCATCGCGCCCGATCATCTGCCGCGCCTGACCGAGCGTTTCTATCGCATCGATTCGGGCCGCAGCCGCGCCATGGGCGGCACCGGCCTGGGCCTCGCCATCGTGAAGCATGTGGTGGAGCGTCATCGCGGCCGGCTGGATATTGCCAGCGTCATCGGCCGGGGCACGACGATCACCATATTGTTGCCCGTCGCAGATGACTGATTTTTCCCGATAAACGGCGCTCCGGGGGCATTGTCATCAAACTGAAACGTAACTGTCACAATGCGGCGATCAACGGCCGCTAGGGCCGATGACGAAACGGTCGCCAGCCGGTCATGCCGGTGCGACAGCTTGGAGGTTCAGGTGAAGAAAACGGCCCTTTTCCCGGCAACGGCGCTGGCCCTTGCCGCCCTTTCGCTGACGGCGTGTCAGGACCAGGCCGGGGGTGATTCGGCGCGGGACCAGATCCGCGCGGTCGGTTCCTCCACCGTCTATCCCTTCTCCACCGCCGTTGCCGAACAGTTCGTGCTCAACAATCCGGGCATGAAGTCGCCGATCATCGAATCGACCGGCACGGGCGGCGGCATGAAACTGTTCTGCGCCGGCGTCGGCGCCCAGCACCCCGACATCGAAAACGCCTCGCGCCGGATCAAGAAATCCGAGTTCGAGCAGTGCCAGACCAATGGCGTCAAGGAAATCGTCGAGATCCAGGTCGGCGTCGACGGCCTTGCCTTTGCCGAATCCAAAAAGGGCCCCGGCATGAAGCTGACGCCCGAACTGGTCTACAAGGCGCTGGCCGCCAACCCGTTCGGCAAGGGCCCCAACACGGCGCAGACATGGAAGGATGTCGACGCCAGCCTGCCCGCCATCCCGATTTCCGTCTTCGGCCCGCCCTCGACCAGCGGCACGCGCGACTCGCTGGCCGAGCTGATCCTGACCAAGGGTTGCGAGACCGACCCAGCGATGAAGGCGCTCCAGAAAAAGAGCGAGGATGAATTCAAGGCCGCCTGCACCCGCATCCGCGAAGACGGCAAATATGTGGATTCGGGCGAGAACGACAATCTGATCGTCAAGAAGCTGGCCGCCAACCCGAACGCCGTCGGCATCTTCGGCTTTAGCTTCCTTGAAGAGAATAAGGACACGCTGAACGACATTCCGCTCAATGGCATGGAAGCGACCTATGAAAATGTGTCGACCGGCCAATATCCCGGCGCCCGCCCGCTCTTCATCTATGTGAAAAAGGCGCATATCGCCGCGATCCCGGGCCTGAAGGCCTATCTGGACGAATATGTCCGCGAATGGGAACCGGGCGGCCCGCTGACCAAGCGCGGCATGGTCGCTTCGCCCGACGCGGTGCGCAAGGCGAGCGCCGAGACGGTGAAGTCGCTTGCGGTGCTCGACGGCAGCGGCCTCAAGTAACCGGCCCCGCCTGTCATGACCGGACCCGCCATCCTTTTCCTGCTGTTCGGCCTGGGCGTTGTCGCCTGGGTCGTCGCCCGGGCGCGTGCCACCCGCATGCGCGACGCCGCCGCCAGCGGCCCGGGCGGACGCAGCGCGATGCACAGCCTGCCGTCCTTCCACGGCTGGTATGCCGCGCTCTGGACATTGCTGCCCGCCTGCCTGTTCCTGGCGGTGTGGAGCAATGTGATGCCGGGCCTGATCACGGACGCGGTGCTGGCCGATCCCGCCGCGCAGGGGCTGCCGGCCGACGGCTTCGCGCGCGGCGCCATATTGAACGAAGCGCGGGCGATCGCGACCGGCAAGCAGGCCATGGCCTTCAACCCGGCCGCGCAGATCCTGGTCGAACCCTATCGCGCCGCCACCGCCCGCTACAGCACGGCCGGCGTCATCCTGGCGCTGGCGCTGGCCTTTGCCGGCGGCGCCTATGCCTTCACCCGCATCCGCCCGGATTTCCGCGCCCGCACCCGTGTCGAGCGGCTGGTGATGTTCGCGCTGCTGGGGGCCTCGCTGATCGCCATCGTCACGACCCTGGGCATCGTCGCGTCACTGCTGTGGGAATCGCTGCGCTTCTTCTCGATGGTGAACCCCATCGATTTCCTCTTCGGCCTGAAATGGTCGCCGCAATCCGCAGCGCTGGGCTATGGCAATGACGATGCCTTTGGCGCGGTGCCGCTGTTCTGGGGCACGATCTTCATCGGCGCGATCATCGCCATGCTCGTCGCGATCCCGCTGGGCCTGATGAGCGCCATCTACCTGACGCAATATGCCAGGCCCACGACCCGCAAGTGGATGAAGCCGATCCTTGAGGTGCTGGCCGGCGTGCCGACCGTGGTCTATGGCTATTTCGCCGCGCTGACCATCGCCCCGGCCCTGCGCGACGCCGCCGTCGCCATCGGCATCCACGGCGCCAGTTCGGAAAGCGCCTTGGCCGCCGGCCTGGTGATGGGCGTGATGATCATCCCCTTCGTCTCCTCGATGGCCGACGACAGCATCGCCGCCGTGCCGCAGGCGATGCGCGACGGCAGCCTGGCCATGGGCGCCACCACCAGCGAGACCATCCGCAAGGTGCTGATCCCCGCCGCGCTGCCCGGCGTTGTCGGCGGCGTGCTGCTGGCCGTCAGCCGCGCGATCGGCGAGACGATGATCGTGGTGATGGCCGCCGGCCTTGCCGCGAACCTGACCCTCAACCCCTTTGCCAGCGTGACCACCGTGACGACGCAGATCGTCCAGCTGCTGACCGGCGACCAGGAATTCGACAGCGCCAAGACGCTCGCCGCCTTCGCGCTGGGGCTGGTGCTGTTCATCGTCACCCTGCTGCTCAACATCGTCGCGCTGCGGGTCGTGAAGAAATATCGGGAGGCCTACGAATGACCGCGCTTCAGGCCACTGCCAGCACAGCCGCGCCGGGCCAGGCCATGCCGCGCACGCCGACCGACTGGAAATCCGACATCATGCGTCGCCGCATCGCCCGGCGCTATGCCGCAGAACGCCGTTTCCGCCTGCTCGGACTGGGCGCGGTGGTGCTGTCCGCCGGTTTCCTTGCCTTCCTGCTGGTCAGCATGGTCGGCAATGGCGCCCGCGGCTTCACCCGCACGCAGATCGCCGTGCCGGTCGATTTCGCAGCGGCGCCGATCGTGGTCGATCCGGCCATGCTGAAGGGCGGCAATGCCGATCAGGCGCTGGCGGGCGCGAACCTGCCCATGGTGACGGCGCAGGCGGCCGTGGCGGCCATCGGCCCCGATGGCGACAAGCTGCTGTCGCCCAATGCCTGGCTGACGGTGCGGAACGCGATCAAGGCCGATCCGTCGATCCTGAGCGGCAAGACCACCCTGTCCCTTCCCGCATCGACGGAAATCGACATGGCGGCGAAGGGCGAGGCCCCGGCCGCGGCGCAAGCGGCCTATGCGAAGCTCAGGGCGCAGGGCGTGGTCTCGACCGGCTTCAACGCCTCCTTCCTGACGGCGAGCGACGCGACGGACCCGATCCTGGTCGGTATCTGGGGGGCGTTCAAGGGATCGGTGCTGACCATGCTGGTCACGCTGGGGCTCAGCTTCCCGGTGGGTGTGCTGGCCGCGCTCTATCTGGAGGAATATGCGCCCCGCAACCGCTGGACCGACATGATCGAGGTGTCGATCAACAATCTGGCCGCGGTGCCCTCGATCATCTTCGGCCTGCTCGGCCTCGCCATCTTCCTCAACCTGCTGCACCTGCCGCGCTCCGCCGCGCTGGTCGGCGGCATGACGCTGGCGCTGATGACCATGCCGGTCATCGTCATCGCCGGGCGCAATGCGATCAAGGCGGTGCCGCCGTCGATCCGCGACGCCGCGCTCGGCATCGGCGCGAGCCCGGTGCAGGTGGTCTTCCACCATGTGCTGCCGCTCGCCCTGCCCGGCATCCTCACCGGCACCATCATCGGCATGGCGCGCGCGCTGGGCGAAACCGCGCCGCTGCTGATGATCGGCATGCGCGCCTTCATCGCGACCCCGCCGGGCGGCATCACCGACCCCGCGACCGTGCTGCCGGTGCAGATCTTCCTGTGGTCCGACGAGGTGTCCCGCGGCTTCGTGGAGAAGACCTCCGCCGCCATCATCGTCCTCCTCGCCTTCCTCCTCGCGATGAACGGCGTGGCCATCTATCTTCGCAACAAGTTCGAAAAGCGCTGGTGAACCACTTATGCTGACTCAGGAACAACAGGCGCTCAAGCCCAACGACCCCAAGATGTCGGCCCGCGACGTCCACGTCTTCTATGGCGAGAAGGAAGCGATCAAGGGCGTGTCGATCGACGTCGACATGGAGAATGTGACCGCGTTCATCGGCCCGTCGGGCTGTGGCAAGTCCACATTCCTGCGCACGCTCAACCGCATGAACGACACGGTGGCAAGCGCCCGCGTGGAGGGCGAGATCACGCTGGATGGCGAGAATATCTATTCCACGTCCATGGACGTGGTGCAGCTGCGCGCGCGGGTGGGCATGGTCTTCCAGAAGCCCAATCCCTTCCCCAAGTCGATCTATGAGAACATCGCCTACGGCCCCCGCATCCACGGCCTTGCCAGCGCGAAGGCGGACCTGGACGTCATCGTCGAGAAGTCGCTGCGCCGCGCCGGCCTGTGGGATGAAGTGAAGGATCGCCTGCACGACAGCGGCACCGCGCTTTCCGGCGGCCAGCAGCAACGGCTGTGCATCGGCCGCGCGATCGCAGTGGAGCCCGAAGTCATCCTGATGGACGAGCCCTGCTCGGCGCTGGACCCGATCGCCACCGCCAAGATCGAGGAGTTGATCCACGAACTGCGGGGCCGCTACGCCATCGTGATCGTCACCCACAACATGCAGCAGGCCGCCCGCGTCTCGCAGCGGACCGCCTTCTTCCATCTCGGCACGCTGGTGGAATATGGCGTGACGTCAGACATCTTCACCAATCCGCGCCAGGAACGGACGAAGGATTACATCACCGGACGCTACGGCTGAGGAACCCGATATGGCAGAACATACAGTCAAGGCATTCGACGAGGACATCGACCGGCTGCGCGGCCTGATCGCGGAGATGGGCGGGCGCGCGGAAAGCGCGCTGGAAGACGCCATCGTCGCGCTGACCCGGCAGGACAAGGCACTCGCTGCCGAGGTCGTGGTGGGCGACCACAAGATCGACGCGCTGGAAAATGAAGTCGAAAAGCTCGTCATCCAGACGATTGCGCTGCGCGCGCCGATGGCGAACGACCTGCGCGAGGTGATCGCCGCGCTCAAGATCGTCGGCGTGGTCGAGCGTATCGGCGACTATGCCAAGAACATCGCCAAGCGCGTACCGCTGATCGCCACCAACCGGCGGACGATCGAACCGATCTCGCTGCTGCCCTCCATGGCGCAGATCGCCGGCGAGATGGTGCATGACGCGCTCAACGCCTTTTCCGCGCGCGACGCCGATCTGGCGCTGGCCGTGGTCCAGCGCGACACCGTGGTCGACGATTTCTACAACAGCATCTTCCGCACGCTCGTCACCTATATGGTCGAAAACCCGAAGACGATTTCGGAATGCGCGCACCTGCTGTTCGTCGCGAAGAATATCGAGCGGATCGGCGACCACGCGACCAATGTCGCGGAGATGGTCTATTATGCCGCAACCGGCCGCAACCTGCCCGAGCGGGAACGCGGCGAAACCCCCGAAGACAGTTGAGGATATCGCCATGGCACGAGCAAAGATGCTGCTGGTCGAAGATGACGCCGCGCTCGCCGAACTGCTGATCTGGCATTTCAAGCGCGAGGATTTCGAGGTCGCGCACACCGTAGATGGCGAGGAAGCGCTGATCATGGCGCAGGAGGACGTGCCCGACATCGTCCTGCTCGACTGGATGGTGGAAAGCCTGTCCGGCATCGAGGTGTGCCGCCGCCTGCGCCGCATGAACGGCACCGCCAATGTGCCCATCATCATGCTCACCGCACGCGGTGAGGAAGAAGACCGGGTGCGCGGGCTGGAAACCGGCGCGGACGATTATGTGACCAAGCCCTTCTCCCCCCGCGAACTGGTCGCCCGCGTCGGCGCCGTGCTGCGGCGGGTGCGCCCGGCGCTGGCCGGCGAAACCCTCTCCTTCGCCGATGTCGAGATGGATACGGTGGGCCACAAGGTCCGCCGGGCCGGCCGCTCGGTCGCCCTGGGCCCGACGGAATTCCGCCTGCTCAAGCATTTCCTGGAGCATCCCGGCTGGGTCTTCTCGCGCGAGCGGCTCCTCGACAGCGTCTGGGGGCAGGATAGCGACATCGAACTGCGCACCGTGGACGTCCACATCCGCCGCCTGCGCAAGGCGATCAATGGCGAGGGCCACCGCGACATCATCCGCACGGTGCGCTCGGCCGGCTACGCGCTGGACACCGACTACGCGGCCTGAACAGGCTGGCCAGATGCAGCCGATAGAGAAGGCGCCGTCTCCCTTCGGAGCGGCGCCTTTTTCATTCCCGGAGCATCAAAGCTCGTCACCCTGAACTTGGTTCAAGGTCCATCTTTCCCCACATTCTGCGCCACCCGGAGGCGCGATAGATGCTGAAACGCGTTCAGCATGACGATTCTTATGTGACCTTATGTGATGGATTCCAGCCCCAGCCGTCAGAAATCCAGTTCGGCCCGCGCGCCAAGCACGTCGGCGCTATAGTCCGAACGGGTGCCGGCCAGGATCGCCGCATCGGTGTAGCGCAGATGGCCATAGTTGATGTTGAACCGCAGAAATTCGATCGGCGTCCAGATCACGGCGGCGAACAGCGCATTCTGCGTGCCGCCGGTGATCCCCGCATCGTTCATATCCAGATAGTCGTAGCGCAGGTTGAGCTGCACCGCGCCGATGCCGCCGCTGCCCACCGGCCGCCGGGGCCGGGTGCTGACGAAGATGCCGTTCTTGTAGCTGCGGGTCTCGCCGGTCAGGAAATAGCCGACCTCGGCATAGCCGCCGAAGAAGGTCGGATCGACAAGGCCGCCGGGCCGCGACACGGTGAGCCAGTGCGCCTCCCCCGCCCAGTGCAGCGGGCCGCGCGTCCCGGCCAGTTCCACCCCATAATGCGACTCGCCATCGGCGGAGAAGGACGGCGTCGCCATGAAGCGGCTGTTGACGCTGTGAAGATAGGGGCGCTGGCGATAGCGCTGCGGCGTTTCCGATAGGCGGTTGAAATCGCGCCAGTGGCCCGAAACACCGAAATGCAGCTGCGTGCTGCCCAGCCTGGGCGCCAGCACGATGCGGCCGTCCACGCCATAGCTGTTATTCTCGTCCCCGCCATTCGGGCCGTCGGCGGCATTGAGGAGCGAGTCCGCGCTGTCGGAGAAGATGCCGGCCTGCGCCAGCAGCACGCCCGTCCGGTACTGCGCCGACAGGCCAAGCCGCCGCTCGAAACCGAAGGCATCGGTGAAGGCCGCCCGCTCCATGAAGGAGCCTGTCGTGTCCCCGATCAGTTCGTCCAGCGACTGAAATTCATTCTGGTTGCCCAGGGTCAGCAGCAGCTTGCCGCGCTCATAGCTGATAAAGGTGTCGACCAGTTCGACGCTGTTGTCCGACAGTTCCGTTTCCAGTTTGTAACCGAAACCGCCGCCCAGCACGCCCTCCCCACCCAGGCGCAGGCGCCGCAGTTCGTTGGAATAGCCCTTGGCCCGGTCCTTGACGCTGGCGGGCGCCATCAGGACGCCGGCATCATATTGAATGCGGCCCTTCACCTTGAAGCTGGCCGATCCGTTGCTGAACAGCGGACTGCCTTTCCAGCTGATCGCGGTTTCGGGCGTAGCCGGGGCTGAGGCCGAAGCCGGAGCCGGGGTGGCGGATGCCGTGGCGACCGGCGCCGTTGCCGGGGCAGCCGCGCTGCCCACCGCTTCGGCGGCGGCGGGCGTCGTGTCCAGCCGGGCTTCCAGCCGCTCCACCTGCGCCTTGAGGGCGGCGATCTGCGCGCGCAGATCGGCCGCTTCGGCAGCGCTGATATTCTGCGCCCACGCAGGAGCAGGCGCCAGGAAGAGCGCCATGGCAGTCCCCATGGCCCATTGAGATTTGCCCCTCATCTTCACGCCCCCCCTTTTCCGGCTGACCGGTGCGCTCAATTATGTCCGATTTATTTCATTTGCACGTCATTTAGATGACATATTTATGTCACTTCGCGCCGCCGCCCGTCACGTCACACTGTATTGATACGACAACACAGTGATGATAGAATGCCTGCCGGAGGGGAAGGAGACACATCATGTACAGCGAGAGTGACCTGCAATCCGCGGTCGAGGCGGGCGCGATCAGCCCGCAAGCCGCCGATGCCCTGCGCGCTCATGTGGCAAACCAACGTTCAAGCCCGGTGGTGGATGAGGAGCATTTCCGCCTTCTGACAGGTTTCAACGATATTTTCGTGTCAATCGCCGGCATCATCCTGCTGGTGGCGGTGGCGGGCCTGGGCAATCTGGTCCGGCTGGGCGCTGCCGATCATCAGCCTTCCGTGCTCTGCGGCGTCCTGGTCGCGGCCACAAGCTGGGGCCTTGCGGAATATTTCACCCGCGTCCGCCGCATGGCGCTGCCCAGCATCGTGCTGCTGCTGGGCTTTTCCGGCGGCATCGCCTGCGCGCTGATGGCCATGATGATGCAGATCTTCCCCCATGCGGACGATCGCCTCTCCGCAACGTTGACCGCCGGCGCCGCGCTGGTGACGGCGGGCGCGACATGGCTGCACTGGCGCCGCTTCATGGTGCCGATCACCGTGGCCGTGGGTGCGGTGGCCGGCGCCGCCGTCGTCGTCGCGCTCCTCTATGCGGCCTTCCCGGCCATGGATGACGGCATCTTCTGGCTGGTGCTGGCCGGCGGCGTCGGCATCTTCCTGCTCGCGATGCGCTGGGACATGAGCGACCGGGCCCGCACCACCCGCCGCGCCGATGTCGCCTTCTGGCTGCACCTGGCCGCCGCGCCCGCCATCGCCCATTCGACGTTCCGCCTGCTCGGCGTCTTCGGCGGCGGCGACATGGGCGGGGGCACGGCGGTAACGGTGCTGGCGCTTTATGTCGCCTTCGGCCTTGTGGCGCTTGCCATAGACCGGCGCGCGCTGCTGGTCTCCAGCCTCGCCTATGTGCTCTTCGCCATGTATGCGCTGTTCGAGGCGATGGGATCGGTGGAGCTGTCCGCCGCCTTCACCGCGCTCGTCATCGGATCGGCGCTGCTGCTGCTCTCGGCCTTCTGGCACAAGGCGCGCAAGCTGGTGGTGGAAGGCTTGCCGGAGGGGATGCGGATGCGCCTGCCCTATCTGGACCGGGACGTCCCCGCCGCCGCCTGACAGGATCGCGCGGGGTGGCGGCCTGCCGAAAGGCCGCCACCCCGGCGCTATTCCTCGACCAGCCGCAACAGCTTGCGTTCGACCGGCGCCAGCACCGGCCCCAGTTCCTGCCCGCGCTTCAGGATGGCGCCCGCTTCGCCGACCAGCGCCCACATGCCCTGCCGGTTGCGCAGCCCCGGGCGCTTCTCGATGCGATATTCCGGCCGCTCGGCGGCGCGGCGAAAGGCGGAGAAGACCGCGCTTTCCCGCCCCATGTCGATCGCATAGTCGCGCCAGTGCCCGGCCGACACCATGCGGCCATATAAATCCATGATCCGCATCAGTTCCAGCCGGTCGAAACCGACCTGGTTCCCCGGCGGCCCTGTTCTGGCGCCATGGCTGGGAAACGGGGTAACGTCCCCCATCAGGCGCAGCCGCGCTCCCCGGTGGACACAGGCTCATCATGCTCGCGGGCGCGTTCCGCCAGCAATTCGGCGATCTGCTTCTGCAACCGCTCCATTTCGCACTGGAGCAGTTCCAGCTTCTGCGTGGCGGGATCGAAGCTGTCGCTGCAGGGCGTGCCATAGGGCACGAAATCGCGCTGATAGGCGGTGACGTCGACCAGCATCGGCCGCGCCGGGATGCCGACCATCGTCGCCCCTTCGGCAACCTCCTTCGTCACCACCGCATTGGCGCCGATGCGCGCGCGCGGACCGACGGCGATCGGCCCGAGCACCTGCGCGCCGGAACCGATGATGACGCCGTCGCCGATCGTGGGGTGGCGCTTGCCGGCAATGCCGTTCGCCGGATCGGTGCCGCCCAGCGTGACATTCTGGTAGATGGTGACGTCGTCGCCGATCTCCGCCGTCTCGCCGATCACCGAAAAGCCATGGTCGATGAACAGCCGCTTGCCGATCTTCGCGCCGGGGTGAATGTCGTTCCCGGTCAGGAAACGCGCGAAATGATTGACTGCGCGCGCCAGGAAAAACAGGCGGCGGCGATAGAGCCCATGCGCCGCGCGATGGAAGGCCACCGCCCAGACCCCCGGATACAGCAGGATCTCGGCACGCGATCTCGGCGCGGGATCGCGCGACTTGATCGACTCCAGATAGCCGATGAGGGTATGGAACATGCCGGCGCCTTTAAAAGCTGAACTCGACCATAGGATAAGGCTTTCGACCGCAATTTTCCAGACGTTGCCGTTTTTTGCTTTCAGACCGGCAAAGAGAAACTTGCTTGGCGGGGCGACAAAAGCCAAGCAATGCGATAGAGAATATCCTTTCAGGGGCGTACCGAATGCCAGATTTCCTCTTGGTCCATGCCGATGCCATCTGGCCATTCATCGTGGTCGGTTTTGGCGCGCAGATGGTGGATGGGGCGCTGGGCATGGCTTATGGCGTCATTTCCAGCACATTGTTGCTGGCATTGGGGGTGCCGCCCGCCGCTGCGTCCGCGGGGGTCCATGCGGCCGAAACCTGCACCACCGGCGTTTCGGCGCTCAGCCATATCTTCCACCGCAATGTCGACTGGCGGCTGTTTGCGCGACTCGTCATCCCCGGCGTGATCGGCGGGGTCGCCGGCGCCTATCTGCTGTCGAATGTCGACTCCGGCCTCATCAAGCCCTTCATCCAGGCCTATCTGGTCGCGATCGGCGTCTACCTGGTCTGGCGCGGCTTCCACTTTCCGCCGCACACGCGCGATCCGCGCCTGGTGGCGCCGCTGGGCCTGCTCGGCGGCTTCCTGGATGCGTCGGGCGGCGGCGGCTGGGGGCCCATCGTCACGTCAAACCTGCTGATCCAGGGGTCCAGCCCCCGGCACACCATCGGCACGGTCAATTCGGTCGAATTCATCCTGACGCTCAGCATCAGCATCACCTTCCTGCTGAACATGGGGCTGACAGCATTCACGGTCGCCACCGTCGGCCTGCTGATCGGCGGCGTGATCGCCGCGCCGCTGGGCGCGATGCTGGCCCGCCATATCGCCCCGAAGGTGCTGCTGGTATCCGTCGGCGTGATCCTGACCGCGACATCGCTGTTCGGCATCGCCAAGTCGCTTGGATATATCGCCTAGAGCGATTACATATCCCTTCAACATCGAAGGGAACGATCAATGTCGAGCTATATGCCGACCCTGAAGCAGCTGCAATATCTGGTGGCGCTGAAGGAACATGGCCATTTCGGGCGCGCGGCAGAGGCCTGTTTCGTCACCCAGTCCACCTTGTCGGCGGGCATAAGGGAGCTTGAATCGCTGATCGGCGTGACATTGGTGGAGCGGACCCGCCGCGTCGTGCGCTTCACCGCGCTGGGCGACCGCATCGTGGAAAAGGCGCATCGCGTGCTGCGCGAGGCGGAGGAACTGGCCGCCCTTGCCCAGTCCGCCGGCAAGCCGCTGTGCGGCGAACTGCGCATGAGCGTCATCCCCACCATCGCGCCGTTCCTGCTGCCGCAGCTGCTGCCCCGCCTGCGCGCGGAAAAGCCGGAACTGAAGCTGTACCTGCGGGAGGAGACCAGCCATGCCGCGGTCGAATCCCTGCGCCACGGCGCGGTCGACTGCGTCCTGCTGGCGCTGCCCTATGCGACCGGCGATGTGGACAGCGAAATGCTGTTCGTCGATCCGCTCTACATCGCCTTCCCCAAGGACGATCCGCGCGATCCGCCGGCCTGGGTCTCGCCCGACATGATCGACGAGAGCCGGCTGCTGCTGCTGGAGGATGGCCATTGCCTGAAGGACCATGCGCTGGCGGCCTGCAACCGGCCGGAGCTGCGCGCGGAAGCGACGATGATGGGCACATCGCTGCATACGCTGGTGCAGATGGTCGACAATGGGCTGGGCCTCACCATCCTGCCCGAACTGGCGATCCGTGGCGGCATATTGACCAACACCCAGATCAGCGCGCGCCCGCTCAACTCCCCCAACGCCCATCGCGACATCGCGCTGGTGTGGCGCCGCAACAGCCCGCGCGAAAAGGAATTCCGCATGCTGGCGGAGATCCTGCGGCACGGCCTGCCAAAGGCGAAGGTGGCGACAGAGGCCAAGGCCGAAGCGGTGCTGGAAAACGCCTGACCTGCCGGTCTTCCAGTCAGTCAGTCTTCGGCAACCCAGCCTGCCGCCCTGGCCGCATCCTCCTGCCGCGCGTCCACCCAGCGTTCGGAACCGTCGCCATGGGCTTCCTTCTTCCAGAAGGGCGCGTCGGTCTTGAGCCAGTCGATCAGGAAGGCGCAGCTTTCCAGCGCCGCCATGCGGTGGCTGGAGGCCGTGCCGACGAAGACGATCCGCGCGCCCGGCGCCAGCGTGCCGATGCGATGGACGATGCGGATGCCCAACAATGGCCAGCGCTGCGCCGCCTGCTCGCCGATCCGCGCCATCTGCGCCTGCGTCATCGCCGGATAATGCTCCAGCGTCAGGGAGCGCAGGCCGCCCTCCCCGCGCACCAGCCCGGTGAAGCTGGCGACCGCGCCGCCGCCCAGCCGTTCCAGCGCCGCCAGTTCCGCCGCGACGTCGAAATCGCCGGTCTGGACGCGGGCCTCGATCATCCGCCGGTGACCGGCGGGAACAGCGCCAGTTCCCTGCATGCGCCGATCAGCGCGTCCATCGCCACGAATTGCTGGTCCAGCGCCGCGCGCAGGCGATCGGGATCGGCAAAGGCCTCGGCATAGCCGCCGCCCCGCGCGGCAAGCATGGCGACGATATCGCGCACCCGCGCCTCCGCACCGGGATGCACGATCCTTTCGCTGTCGCAGCCGACGGCTTCCCGCACCCAGGCGAAATAGAGCAGGGTGAGGTCCGCCATCGTCCGGTCAATCCATGTGCCGGATGCCGACGCGCAGATACCCCCAGCCCGTCACCAGCGTCAGGATCGCGGCGGCCCACAGGGTCACGAGGCCGGCCACATGGAGCAGGGGAAATTGCGGCAGCGCCCCGGCCAGGATCAATGCGCCAAAGCAGATCAGCTGGAACGCCGTCTTCCACTTGGCCAGTTGCGACACCGGCACGGACACCTGCAGCCCGGCCAGGAACTCCCGCAGGCCGGACACCGCAATCTCGCGCAGCAGGATGACCAGCCCGGCCACGATATGCACCCCCGCCACGTCGCGCGTCGACACCAGCATCAGGATGACCGCGCCGATCATGATCTTGTCCGCAATGGGATCGAGGAAGATGCCCAGCCGAGAGACGGCCCCGTGGGCGCGCGCCAGATAGCCGTCGAAATAGTCGGTGATGCCCATCAGGCAGTAAAGCCCGAAGGCAAAGCCATAGCCGGTGCGCCATTGCGGCCACCACAACAGCCCCACCAGCAGCGGCACGGCCAGGATGCGTGACAGGGTGAGGAGGTTGGGCAACGTCAGCATCGCCACCGCCTGCCACAGCCCGGTTGCGCTGACAAGCGGGGCCAATGTCGCAAAAGATCGCAAAAGCGTAACCCGGCCGCAACCTTTGCACGGCACCACGGCCCGGTAGGCATTGGACAGGCGCTGCGCCAGCGGCTAGACCCGCGCCCTACGCAGTGCAAACCGATAGAAGACCGTTCAGAAGTGCAGGCATCATTCCATCTGTTGACCAAGCGGCGCTTCCTGCCGCTTTTCGTGACCCAGCTTCTCGGCGCCTTCAACGACAATCTGTTCAAGAATGCGATGGTGCTGTTCGTCGTCTACACCGTCTATAATGACGAGCGGACGGAGACATGGTTCAGCGCGCTGGCCACGGCGATCTTCATCCTCCCCTTTTTCCTGCTGTCCGCGCTTTCCGGCCAACTGGCCGACCAGCGCGACAAGGCGATGCTGATCCGTATCGTGAAGGCGGCCGAAATCGTCATCATGGCGGTGGGCGCCTGCGGCCTTGCGCTGGCCTGGGCGGGCTTTGCCGTCCACGCCCTCGCCATTCCGCTGATGCTGCTGGCGCTGTTCGCCATGGGCATCCACTCCACCTTCTTCGGCCCGATCAAATATGCCATCCTGCCCCAGCATCTGCACGGGAACGAAGTGCTGGGCGGCACCGGCCTGGTCGAGGCGGGCACCTATCTCGCCATATTGGCCGGCACGATCGTGGCCGGCATCATCCCGGTCGAAGTCGCCGCGATCGGCGTCGTGATCACGGCCTTCATCGGCTATGCGGCGGGGCGACAGGTGCCCCCCGCCCCGCCGCTGGCGCTCAGCCAGCCGCTGGATTTCCATTTCGTCCGCGCCTCCGTCAAGCTGGTGCGCGGCACCATGCATATCCGCCATCTCTATCTGGCAATCGTCTCCATCAGCTTTTTCTGGACCATCGGCGCGGTGCTGTTCATCCAGTTCCCGCCGCTGGTGAAGAATGTGCTGACCGCGGACAAGGCCGTCGCCAGCCTGTTCCTGGGCATTTTCTCCATCGGCGTGGCGCTGGGGTCGGTCGCGGTCAACCGGCTGCTCAAGGGGCGCGTGTCGGCGCGCTATGCCCCCGCCGCCGTCATCGGCATGGGGCTCTGCGTGCTCGCCTTCCATTTCGTCTGCCGCAACTGGGAAGCCGCGCCCGCGGGAACGCTGTTCAGCCTTGTCGACTTCCTGCGCCACCCGGATGCCATCGCGCTGACCGGCAGCCTGCTGGGCGTCGCGACCTTTGGCGGCATGTTCGTCGTGCCGCTCTATGCGTTCCTCACCACATCGGTCGAAAAATGCGAGGCGGCGCGCACCGTCGCGGCCAATAACATCGTCAATTCCGGCGCGATGGTGGTCGGCTCGCTGATCGCGATCAGCCTCAGCATGGCGGGCATGGCCGTGGTGCAGCAATTGCTGCTCGTCAGCGCCATGTGCCTGCCGTCGGCATGGCTTGCATGGAAACTGCATGACGCCTGCGACGAAGGGCTATGCTCGGCGCTGGGCAATGGCGAGGTCATCGCCCGCAGCGAACTGCCGGACTAAGCGCGTCGTGCGCAGAAGTGGGAACCGGCTTTGCGCAAAAACCGATGCGACAACACAGAATGCGCGCGTGCGCTCCGCGTGGATGTAACGCAGCGCGCTCCTGGGGCAGATCGCGCCTGAACCCCGCCCGCCGGCGGGAGCGCGATCAGCCGATGAAGCTGTAGAACGCCGTGAAGAAGGCCGCGAAGCTTAGGACAAAGAGCTTCCAGTCCTTGTCGTCATCGGCGGGTTCGGCACGGGCGGGCGTCGCCACCCCCTTTACCGAAAGCGCATGGCGAAAGGGATGCCCGACCGGCCGCTGCTGCAGCCTGCCGAAGGGCAATGGTGCGGAAAGAAGGCGTGTCTTCATGATGCAGATGTTAACGCATCATTTACTTTTTCGGCTATGGTATAAAGATCGTTAACGGCGGCCGTCCCGCCACGGGACAATCCGTCGGCCCGTTAAAGCTCCGATAACCGCCTTTCCGCTAGGACCATCGGCGCACAATGATGCCCTTTCGCGCGCGGCACCGGGCCGTGGCGCGGGGGTGACACCGGCGGGATGTTCAGGCGATGGCGACAGCGGCGGCGGGCACGGCCCAAATGATCGGCGCCGCGATCACGCTGACCGCGCTGGCGCTGACCATCGGCGTTGCGATCCGCGCCGCCGTTCCACCGCGTAGCGGCCGACGCCGCGCCCGCCCCGGCGCTATCGTGCGCGCGTTGCTGCCCCGCCGCCTGATCCGTTCCGCCTCCGGCCGCGCCGATATCGGCTGGATGCTGTTCGGCACGCTGTTCGCCGGATCGGCCGTCGGCTGGGCGCTGTTCTCCAGCGACAGGATCACGACCGGGACCGCCGCGGCGCTGGCCGCGCTGTTCGGCACGCCGCAACCCGTCGCCCTGCCCGGCTGGCTGGCCTCCACGATCATGACGGTCGCGATCTTCATCGCCTATGAATTCGCCTATTGGCTGGATCACTGGCTCTGCCACCGCATCCCCGCGCTCTGGGCCTTCCACAAGGTCCATCATGGCGCGGACTCGCTTTCGCCGCTCACCAATTTCCGGGTGCATCCGGTCGACACCATCCTGTTCTACAATATCGCGGCGACGCTGATGGGCGTCACGGCGGCGCTGGTGAACCATGCGCTGGGGCAACGGGTCGCGATGTTCGATATTTTCGGCGCGAACCTGCTGGTGCATGTCAGCACGATCACCCTGTCCTATCTGCAGCATACGCATCTGTGGGTGCGCTTTGGCGCGCGCGGCGGACGCATCCTGCTTGGCCCCGCGCATCACCAGATCCATCATTCCACCGATCCGCGCCACTTCAACCGCAACCTGGGCGGCGCGCTGGCGCTGTGGGATCGCCTGTTCGGCACCTTCGCCATGCCGGATGCACAGCGGCAATCGCTCCGCTTCGGCGTGGAAGGCATGCGCGATCCGCATGGCGCGGTCACGCCCGTGCTGATGCCCTTTGTGGAGGCCGTCGCATCCCTGGGGCCGAATATCGCACCTGAGGCAGGGCGGCACGCGACACCCGCGCCCGACGCGCGTTAACCAGAAGCGCCGAAATCGAACAGGCTCCAGCCGTTTGAAAAACCGCCCTTATATCGCCAATACAACGCAATTCTGCGGAAAATAGAATAGAAGATCACAGTAAACGGCATATTATCCTTCAAGATTCAGCCTAAATTTCGAGGCGGTGTCGTAAAGGATGAACGGGGACGTAACCGTTATTCATCCGAAAGAAACCCGTGGTCGATTTTTCCCGCTCATTTGACGCCGACTCCCCCTCCCTGGGCGTGAACTACGCCACATGGAACGATAGCCTTCCAGTGGACACGTCCAGCCCAGGCGCCAGGCATGTGGAGATGAGCGGCCGTGGCGCGGGAGCGATCAGCGATTTCCATGCGACCGGCAGCAATGCCGACAGGCTTCAGCTGTCCGGCTATCTGTTCGGCAGCTTCGATCAGCTGAAGAAATATATGGTCCAGTCGGGCAGCAACACCGTCATCAGGCTGAACGGCATCGACAGCATCACCCTCAACAATGTGCGGATGGACCAGCTTTCGGCCAGCAATTTCTCCTTCGGCAATGTCGCGGCGGCCCCCGTCGGCGCAAACATCTTCATGGGATCGGGCGCCGACACGCTGGTCCTGAAGCTGCAGCAGGACGCCTATAAGGGCAATGCCCAGTTCGTGATCCTGGTCGACGGCAAACAGGTCGGCGGCACGCTCACCGCCTCCGCATTGCGGTTCAGCGACCAGCAGGACAGCGTCACGCTGCACGGCAACTGGGGGACCGGCGACCATGTCGTCACGGTGAAGTTCGTCAACGACCTGTGGAACGCCAAGACCACCGAAGACCGCAACCTTTACGTCCAGAGCGCCGTTTACAACGGACAGGAGATCGCAAAGGCAAGTGCCAGCATGTTCACCAACGGCACGCACAATATCGGCTTCACCGCGTCCGCCCCCGCCGGCAAGGCGTCGGAGGCCGGCAGCGGCAGCGACACGCTTGTCCTGCAGCTGTCGCAGGACGCCTATCGCGGCAATGCGAAATATCAGGTCTTCGTGGACGGCAAGCAGGTCGGCGGCACGTTCGAGGCGCAGGCCGGGCACGGCTCGGGCGCGCGGGACACGCTGACCCTGCATGGCGACTGGGGCAATGGCAGCCATGATGTGAAGGTCGCCTTCCTCAACGACCTGTGGAATGCGACGACCAGGGAAGACCGCAACCTCTATGTCGAAAGCGCGACCTATAACGGCATCGCGGTCGACAATGCGAAGGCCGGCCTGTTCACCAGCAGCGGCGCGCAATTCGCATTCATGGACGTGCCGAGCGCAGCGGACATCGAAGCGGCACGGGTCGCGGCGGAAGCCCAGGCCGCGGCGGAGGCAAAGGCTGCCGCCGACGCGCAGGCAGCCGCCCAAGCACAAGCCGAGGCGGAATCCAGGGCCGAGGCGGAGGCCAGGGCAGCCGCCGAAGCGAAGGCGACGGCGGAAGCGAAAGCCGCGGCAGATGCCAAGGCCGCCGCCGAAGCCATCGCCCCGCAGCATCTGGTCGGCACCGGGCATGACGATGCGCTTGCCGGACGGAATGGCAGCGACACGCTGCAGGGCGGGCATGGCGATGACCTGCTGACCGGCGGCGGCGCCAGCGACCTGTTCATCCACGCCAGCGGCGACGGCGCGGATATCGTCACGGACTTTACCGCGACCGGCGCGGAGGCGGATGTCATCCAGCTTGGCCACTATGCGGTCGGCAGCTTCGCCCAGCTCTCTTCCCATATCAGCCAGCAGGGCGCGGACACGCTGATCCAGCTGGGCGACGGCGACAGCATCATGCTGCGGAATGTCGGCGCGGCCACCCTGACCGCCGACAATTTCCGCTTCGTGGATGTCGCCGCACCCGCGCCGGAATCCGTGCCGCCATCCGCTTCGACGCCGGAATCCGCCTCCGCATCGAAGGCTGCGCCCGCCCCCGCATCGGAACCGGCGGTCGTTGCGCCCGCCGCCCCTGCCCTCAGCATCGGCATCAACATCAACGGCGCGGAATATATCGGCCCGGCGGGCGGCAAGACCGGCATCGACTATTTCCCGACACATGCGGAAATGCAGTATTTCGCCGCAAAGGGCATGGACAATATCCGCCTGCCCATCGCCTGGGAAAGCCTGCAGCCCACGCTCAACGGTGCGCTGGACCCGGCCTATCTGGCCAAGATCCAGGATGTCGTCGCCTATGCCAAGACGCTGGGCATGGCGGTCATCGTCGATCTGCACAATGCCGGCGCCTATGACGGCCAGCTGATCGGCAGCGACAGCGTGCCGACCAGCGCCTTTGCCGATGTGTGGAGCAGGCTCGCCACCAGCCTTGCCCATGACGACAATGTCGCCTTCGGCCTGATGAACGAGCCGCAGCAGGCGACCGCCGCCCAATGGCTGGATATCGCGAACGAAGGCATCGCCGCGATCCGCGCGACCGGCGCCACGCAGCAGATCCTGGTGCCCGGCGTCCACTGGAGCGGCGGTTCCACCTGGACCACCAGCGACAATGCCAGCGTGCTGGGCGCCCCGGGGGCGATCATCGACCCGCTCCACAATTTCGCGTTCGAGATCCATCAATATCTGGACGATACGTCCGGCACCCATGACTGGGTGGTTTCCCCGACCATCGGGGTGGAACGCCTGACCGACGTCACCGCCTGGGCGCGCGAAGCGGGCGTGCCGCTGTACCTGGGCGAATTCGGCGTCACCGCCAGCGACACGGCGCTGAGCGCCCTTGCCAACATGATGGATTTCCTCAAGGCGAATGCGGATGTCTGGCAGGGCGTGTCCTATTTCTCGGCCGGCACCGTCTGGCAGGACAATTATATGTTCTCCGCCCAGCCGCGCCTGAGCGTGCTGGATGCGGCGCAGATGGACGTGCTGGAACAATATATCGCCGTGAAGACCAGCAGCACGCCGCTCGGCGACGGCACGACGCGCATCGACACCTTCGGCTATGGCGACACCCATGCGTCGATGAGCGATATTGTCGATGCCTCCGGCCGGCTGGTGTCGCGCGCCATCTACGACCCCGACGGGCAGGTGCTGCGCCAGTTCGCGGAAAAAGGGGACGGCACGGCGCTGCTGAGCATCCATGACGAAACGAGCGGCGCCATCGCTTCGTCAAAGCTCTACGACGCGGCCAATCGGCTGATCGAGGAAAGCAGCTATGCGGCGGACCACAGCTTCACGGTGAAGGTCTACACGCCGGGCACGCAGGATGTCGTGCGCGAGGAAAAGCACGATGCCGGCGGCGCCCTGGTCGACGTGACGGACCATAGCGGCGACAATCTCATCGTCCACACCCATTATGACGCCGGCAGCGTGGCCATGGTCGAGGAATATACCGACTCCTGGACCTTCCTCGACCGCGTCACCTACAGCGCCACGGGGGTCGAGCAACAGCATGTCTTCGCGCTCGACAACGGCCATTATGCGATCGAGAGCTACGATCCCCATGGCATACTCACCAGCCATGGCGACTATACGGCCAGCTGGAGCCTTTCGAGCTGGATCAACTATGTCGCGGACGGCACGAAGAATGTCACGACGATGCTGAACGACGGCGGCAAGACCGTGGCCTATTATGCCGCATCGGCGACCTCCGCCACCCTGCTGCAGCATTATACGGCCGACGGCCATCTGGACTGGTCGGGCACGCCGGAATCCTTCCTGATGTAGGCGCCGATGGAAGGGTGCCGCCCAGCCCCTTCCATCCGGCCCCTTTCCTCGGCCGGAAGCGCGGCAAAAGGAAAAACCGCAGGATCGCGAAGGAAAACTCATTATTGCCCCCAGCTCCGAGCCGATAGAACGGCCCGGATCGAAGGCGCGATATGAGGCTGCACATGACGGACGACGAGGGCGACATCCCCGAAGGAGGCTATTGGGACATCGACCGGCTGGTGGCCGACCTGGGCGCGGCGCGGGCGCGCTGGCGGCAGGCCCAGCGGCACCATGCCGAATATGGCGCGGAGGGCTTCCCCTCCCGCGCCAACCTGACCAAGATCATGATGTCGCTGTGCGGCGCGCTATTCCCTCTGCGCCTTGGCCCCAGCTTCGTGCGGATCGACAATGAGGATGCCTTTGTCGCGCAGACGCTGCAGACCGCGCTCAGCCGCCTGTACGGCCAGATCCGGCTGGAGCTGATCTATGCGCTGCGCGATTCGCCGCAACAGACCGTGGATGCGGAGGCCGCGCGCATCATCGGCATGTTCGCGGCGCAGCTGCCCGCCCTGCGCACGCTGCTCGACACCGATGTGGAGGCCGCCTTCCAGGGCGATCCCGCCGCGCGCAGCGTCGACGAAGTGCTCATCTGCTATCCGTCCATGCTCGCGATCATCCATCACCGGCTGGCGCACCAGCTCCATCGCCTCGGCGCGCCGCTCGTGGCCCGGATCATCTCGGAAATCGCGCATTCACGGACCGGCATAGACATCCATCCCGGCGCGACGATCGGCCAGAGCTTCTTTATCGATCACGGGACCGGCGTGGTCATCGGCGAAACCGCGATCATCGGCGATCGCGTGCGCCTGTATCAGGGCGTCACGCTGGGCGCGCGCAGCTTCCCCGCGGACGACAATGGTGTGCTGGAAAAGGCCGCACCCCGGCATCCGATCGTGGAGGACGATGTCGTCATCTATGCCGGCGCGACGGTGCTGGGCCGGGTGATCGTGGGCCGTGGGTCCGTGATCGGCGGCAATGTGTGGCTGACCAACAGCGTGCCGGCGGGCAGCAATGTCCGCCAGGCCAAGGCGCATAACGAGATCAGCCTGCGCACCGATGTCAGCGCGCCGCACCGCGTCCATGCCCGACGGCCGGACGATGCGACGCTGGATTCAGTCAACGCGGAGCGCTGAGCCCGGCGGCACGCACAGATCGACCCAGGTCGCATCGACCAGCGACGCCAGGCGCTCCGGTGTCAGGCGGACGGAGGTCGTGCGCGATCCCGCGGCGGGATAGATATCCGCAAAGGCGCGCAGGGAGATGTCGCAATAGACGGGAATGGGCGTGGCCAGCCCGAAGGGGCAGACGCCGCCGACCGGATGGCCGGTGATCGCCTCGACCTCGTCGGCGCCCAGCATCCGGGGCCGCGCGCCAAAGGCATCCCTGGTCTTGCGATTGTCGAGCCGGGCATCGCCACGGGCGACCACCAGCATGACCTGATCCTTGATGCGGATCGAAAGCGTCTTGGCGATCTGCGCCGGCAAGACGCCAAGGGCGACCGCGGCTTCCGCCACGGTCGCCGTACTGACGCCCTGGTCGATGACTGCGATGTCGGGGGCCTTTTCCTGGAAAAAGGCCCTGACCGAGTCAGCGCTCAAGGGGATCAGCCGTTCAGCTTGTCCTTCAGGGCCTTGGCAGGCGTGAAGGCCAGCTTGCGGGCTGCTGCGATCTGGATGGTCGCGCCGGTCGCGGGGTTGCGGCCTTCGCGGGCCGGCGTGTCCTTGACCTTGAACTTGCCGAAACCGTTGAGCGAGATTTCCTCGCCCTGGGCTGCGGCATCGGCGATGGCAGAAAGCAGGCCATCGACCAGCTTGCGCGCATCAGCCTTGGTCAGGCTGTGGGTCGTGGCAATGCTGTCGGCGAGATCGCTGTTGTTCATATGCTGTAACTTCCTCTGTTGAAGAGGGGTTCGCATAGCGGGCCTCGCGCAGGATATCCATGGACGATCTGCGAAAATCGACGGAAAATATGGCCCGTGAGACCGATTGCGCCCGGAGGACGGCGCTTTTGCACAGGGAAGGCACCCATTATACAGGCATCCCTTCGCCCGGACATGCCGCGCCGCATGGGAGAATCTTTGACCGCAACCGACAGGAAGCCCCATCGCCCGATTCTCCCTATCTGTCTGGAACCACTGTAAAGGAAACGGCAGATGACCTATGTTTTCACGACAATCCCCTCGCCCGTCGGGATACTCACCCTCATTGCGAGCGAGCGGGGGCTGGCGGCGATCCTGTGGGAGGATGACGATCCCAAGCGGGTCCGGCTCGACCCGCTGACGCAGGATCGCAACCACCCGATCCTTGTGGAGACCCGGCAGCAGCTGGCCGACTATTTTGCCGGCAGGCGGCGGGCGTTCGACCTGCCGCTCGATTTCCACGGCACCGATTTCCAGAAACAGGTGTGGTCGGCATTGCTGGCGATCCCCTTCGGCGAAACGCGCAGCTATGCGGACATCGCACAGGCCATCGGCAAGCCGGCCGCCTGCCGCGCCGTGGGCGCCGCCAACGGGCGCAACCCCATCTCGATCATCGCCCCCTGCCACCGGGTGATCGGCAAGGGCGGCGCGCTCACCGGCTTTGCCGGGGGCCTGAAGGCGAAGGCCTATCTGCTCGATATCGAAAGACCTGACAGCCAGAGCGAACAGGCTGCAAAAACGCCCGCCTGAAAATGGGTGCAAGGCGCGCAATGCCGCCCTTTGCCGGGCCGGCGTCGATTTAAGGCCGTTCCCCGCGGGCTTTGCCGGCCGGCATTAATTATTATTAATGCCGGACGCATTTCATAGAGCTGTCATGTTCCAACCATAATTGACCCATGCAACAGACAATTTATCGCAATTACAGACATAAATATCAACATCTTGCGATACATATAATAAAAATATCCATGTAGTTCCGCTTAATATTGCGATCCATCCTGCCCATTATACTACAGGATTTTCGCGATATTCTACGGTTCAAAATGGGATTGGATAGCTGTGCGGCGATGGGGAGGCATTTCGTCTTTCCAGAGCAGCAAAGGCATAGCCGCACCAAGCGGCATTTCATTCATGTCTGAAGCCAAACGTCCCCCCGGTGAACGGGTCGCCGGGGACAAGGGGGAATTTTGTCATGTCGATATTCCGTTTCCGCCGCCGCAACGAATTGCTGCTCGGCGCCGCCGCCATCGCCATTGCGCTGCCGGGCATGGCGCACGCCGCCACCCCTGCAAGCCCCGATGCCGCCAGCATGCCGCTCCCCGATGCCGCCGCCAATGAAGGCCAGGTGAGCGGTATCGTCAGCAACAGTTCCGGCCTCTTCCTGCAGGGCGCCGAAGTCCGTGTCGTCGGCCTCGACGTGGTGGGCGTGACCGATTCCGCCGGCCGCTTCTTCCTGCAGCGCGTGCCGGCCGGGCAACAGCATCTCACCATTTCCTATTTCGGCATGGAGACGAAGACCGTCGAAGTGACGGTTGTCGAGGGCCATACGGCCATGGTGGAGGCCGCGCTGGTGCCGCCCGCCGCCAATGGCGACATCGTGGTCAGCGGCCGCAATCCGATCGCGGAATCGGAAGAAGCCGCCATCCAGCTCAAGCGCGCGTCCACCTCGCTGGTCGACGTGATCGCGGCGGACAGCATCGGTCGCTTCCCCGACCAGAATATCGCCGCCGCGCTCAGCCGCCTGCCGGGCGTGAGCGTGGGCCGCGACCAGGGCCAGGAGCGCTATATCAGCCTGCGCGGCTCGCCCTCCTACTGGACGACGCTGGCGTTCGACGGCGTGAACGTGATCAGCCCGGCCGGCCGCGAAGCGCGCTTCGACACCATCCCCTCGGCGATCGCGAGCAAGGTGGTGGTGCGCAAGGCCGTGACCGCCGACATGCCGGGCGAAACCGTCGCGGGCAATGTCGACGTCATCACCCGCAGCCCGTTCGACTATCCGGGCCTGAAGGTCGCCACCGATATCGCCTATGGCTATAATGACCTGGGCCAGGGCAAGCAGTATAATATCGGCGGCTTCGTGTCGGATCGCTTCGCGCACGACACGATCGGCGTGCTGCTGTCCGCCTCGCGCTACCAGCGCGACATGGTGACCGACAATTTCGAGAATAGCTGGGAAATCGCGCCGGAAGACCTTGAGCCCGGCCATGAGAACCGCGTGTGGAATGCGAAGACCCAGAACAAGCTCTATCGCCTGAAACGGTCCAACACATCCTATTCGGGCCGCATCGAATGGCGCCCGGGCAATCGCAGCCGGGTGTTCCTGAGTTCCATCTACACCCAGTTCCGCGACGACGAGCTGCGCAACGCCGAAGTGTTCGACCTTGACCAGGATGCGGTGAAGACCACCGACACCAGCTCGCCCGCCTCCAAGCCGCGCACCGGCTATGCCGACATCCGCACCGGCAACACGCCCCTGCAGGGCACGTTGCACGGCGCGGAGATCGAAAGCACGCTCAACAGCAATTCCTCGCGCCAGAGCATCTTCACCAACACGCTGGGCGGCACCCAGGAGTTCGACACCTGGAAGGTCGACTGGCGGCTCAACTACACGCGCGCCGACGATTCGAGCAAACCGCCGTTCGAATCCGCGTGGCAGAGCCCCAAGGATTTCACCAGGCGCCCGACGCTCGTCTATGACTTCACCAACCCGAACTTCGCCCAGGTGCATCTGTTCGACACGGTCAAGAATGCGGACGGCACGTTCAGCACCGGCGCCGCGCGCCCCTCTATCGCGCCGGACGAACTGGATTTCGCGAGCATGACGCGCAACCGCCAGCTCGACCGGACCAACGCCTATACCGCGCGGATGGACGTGGAGCACGACCTGTCGCTGTTCGGCGCGGACACCGAGCTGCGTTTCGGCGCCGAATATGACAAGCGCACCAAGCGGTCCGACAGCACCGTGCTGGAAGTCACCGCCGCGGACCTCAAGAGCGCCGGCCTGCCGATCCCGACACAGGGCACGATCAGCATCGACGATCCGTACAAGGGCAAGCTGCCGCTCGGCTATGGCTTCAAATATTTCTCGAACGACCTCGGCCAGGCGCTGTTCGACAGCTACATCGACAAGGGCATCGCCCATGTCCAGGCCGACACGAGCGAGCAGAACAACTACGAAGTCAGCGAGGAGGTGGCCGCCGCCTATCTGATGGGAACCACCTATTTCAACTGGGGCAACATCGTCTACGGCGCCCGGGTCGAAAAGGTGCGCAACACCGGCGACGCGCTGTCGCAGACCGACGACGGCTATATTCCCACGCATGTCGCGAGCAGCGATGTCTCGGTCTATCCCAGCGTGCATATCAACTGGGATATCAACCACGACATGAAGTTCCGCCTCTCGTTCAACACGGGTGCGGCGCGGCCCGACTATGACCAGCTTCGCCCGAACTTCTCGTTCGACGATCTCGAACAGGTGGTGTCGGGCGGCAATCCGCTGGCAAAGCCGGAGCGGGCGAAGGGCGTCGACGCCTATTTCGAATGGTACATGCCCTCGCGCGGCTTCTTCTCGGTCGGCGCCTATTACAAGGATCTGCAGGACATCCTCTATGATGTCGAGCTGCCGACCTTCGGGCTGGACGTGCTCAACTCCGGCACCGTCGATCGTTCCGACTACAAGTTCCAGACGATCGCGAACGGCGGCAGCGGCCATATCAAGGGTGTCGAATTCGCCTATGTCCAGCCGCTCGAAGGCCTGTTGCGCAGCATCGGCATGCCGGATTGGGCGCAGGGCTTCGGCGTGCGTGCCAATATGACGATCAACGACTCCAGCGCCACCACGCCGGACGGCCGCAAGACCGACCTGCCGGGTTCCTCGCCGCTGATCTACAATCTGTCGGCCTATTATGAACGCTACGGCCTCTCGGCCCGGGTGAGCTACCAGTGGCAGGCCCATTATCTGGACTCGATCGGTTCGGACCCGGTGATCGGCGATACATTCTGGGCCGATGTCAGCCGCCTCGACGTGTCGCTGCGCTATTCGCTCAACGAGCGGGTCCAGTTCTACATCGACGCCAACAACCTGCTCAACGAGCCGGGCATCCGCTATCAGGGCGATTTCCAGCACCAGATCGAGCATGAGACCTTCGGCCGCCGCTATCTTGCGGGCGTCCGCCTGGGCTTCTGATCCCCGCGCCCGACACCACCGGTCGCGGCGTGCCCGCGGCCGGTGGCTTTCCCGCTTCCCCCTTTTCGAAAAGAACCGCCATGTCGATCGACATTTCCCGCCGCGACCTCATGGGGTCATTCACGGCCGCTGCCGCCGCCACTGCGCTCGCGCCGCTGGAGGCGGAGGCCAGGGCCGCCAGCCTCAATTTCCTTTCCATCGGCGACTGGGGGCGGAACGGCAACGGCCACCAGCGCGACGTGGCCGTCCAGATGGGCAAGGCCGCCGAGGAGACCGGCGCGCGCTTCACGGTCAGCGTCGGCGACAATTTCTATGGCTCGGGCGTCGCTTCGGTCACCGATCCGCAATGGCAAAGCTCGTTCGAGGAGGTGTACAGCGCCGGCTCGCTCCAGCACCGCTGGTACGCGGTACTCGGCAATCACGACTATAAGGGCGATCCGCAGGCGCAGATCGACTATTCGAAAGTCAGCCGGCGCTGGACGATGCCGGGCCGCTATTTCATGGTCGAAGGCAGCAGCATCGGCGCGCCGCATGTCGACCTGTTCATGATCGATACGCCGCCGATCATCACCGGCTATCGCGACGAGCCCGCCGAAACGGCGCAGCATCATGTGCACGACCAGAATCCCGAGGCGCAGATCGCCTGGCTGGATGCCGCGCTCGCAAAGTCGCGGGCGCCATGGAAGCTGGTGTTCGGCCATCATCCGATCCGCACCGGCGGCCAGCATGGGCCGAGCAAGGACATGATCGCCCATGTCCAGCCGCTGCTGAAGCAGCATGGCGTGCAGCTCTATGTCTGCGGCCACGATCACGACATGCAGCATATCGCCGCGGACGGCATGCATTACATCCTCACCGGCTGCGGCTCGACGGTGCGCCCGGTCACGACGGTCGAAGGCACGCGCTTCGCGCTGTCGCAATCGGGCTTCTCGCTGTTCCGGTCGACGCCCGGGGCGCTGACCGTGGAATTCCGCGATTACCTGGGCGCCACGGTCTATGCGGCGACCATCAACCCCGCTTCGGGAGACATGCTGTGAAACCCCTATGGTACAGCCTTTTCGTCGCCGGCCTGCTCGCGAGCGGCGCGGCATGCGCCCATGATATGGCGGGCGGCCTGATCGAGGGCGTGTCGAGCAGCGCCGATCCCTCGGCCTCCGCGGCCGGGCGGCACTGGCTGGCGGGCGATCACCATGTCCACAGCCAGTTCAGCGTCAGCTATCAGCCGGACCCGAACGATCCCGCCGCGCCTCCCAAGCCGGTGCTGGCGCAGGACGGCCGCTATCCGATCCCGAAAAATGCCGAAATGGCGCGCAAATTCGGCCTGCGCTGGATGGTTTCCACCGATCATGGCGGCCCGCTCCATTCCAAGGTCGATTATGAAATGGCCTATCCGGAACTGGAAGCGTCGCGAAAGGCGGTGCCCGAAGTGCTCCAGTTCTACGGCATGGAATTCGACACGCCGGCGGGCGACCACAGCAGCCTGATCATCCCGCGCACCAGCGCCGAGCGCGAGCAGTTGCGGGACATCGAATCGCGCTTCTCCAAGCGCGAGGCATGGCCCGCCGATCCGGCGCGCAACACCGAGCCGAAGATGATCGAGGCCCTGCGCTTCATGCGCGCGCAGGCGACGCCGCCGGTGGTGTTCGCCAACCATCCGGCGCGCTCGGCGAAGGATGTGGGCGTCTATGGCGAATATGCGCCGTCCGAATTCCGCAACTGGAACGACACCGCCCCCAATGTCGCCGTGGGCATGGAGGGCGCGCCGGGGCACCAGGCTGGTTCGCTCAATGCCGACGGCACGATCGACCCCAAGGGCGTGCGCGGCGGCTACAAGAATGCGCCGACCTGGGGCGGGTTCGACCAGATGACCGCGCGGCTGGGCGGCCTGTGGGATTCGATGCTGGGCGAAGGGCGCCACTGGTGGATCACCGCCACGTCGGATTCGCACAACAACTGGCGCGACGGCGGCAGCGATTTCTGGCCGGGCGAATATTCCAAGACCTATGTCTTCGCCCGCGCCGACCAGACCGACATCCTCGACGGGCTGCGCTCGGGCCGCGTGTTCGTGACCACCGGCGACCTGATTTCGGCACTCGATGTCAGTGCCGTCGCCACAGGCCCGCGCATGCGCCGCGCCGAGATCGGCGGCACGCTGCCCTTGCGTTCGGGCGACGATGTGGAGATCCGCATCCGGCTGCGCGATCCGGCGGGCGCGAATGCCGGCGGCCGCACGCCCGAAGTGGCGCGCGTCGACCTGATCGTGGGCGATGTCACCGGGCCGGTCGCGGACCGTTCCGCCGATCGCAATCCGACCGCGCATGTCGAACATCGCTTCACGCCCGCGCAATGGCAACGCGACGGCGAATATCTGACGATGACCTATGTGCTGAAGGGCGTGGCGCGGCCGCAATATGTGCGGGTGCGCGGCACCGGCACGCAGGAGCTGGAGCCGAGCCAGGACCCCAAGGGCGAAAATCCCTGGGACGATCTGTGGTTCTACAGCAACCCGATCTTCCTGACGCCCCAGAGCTGAGCGATTGCCCGGAGCGGCGCGCGCGGCGTGCATGATACGGCGCTCCGGCCCTGCCCGTCCCATGCATATCCTGCCTTATGTCCTGCCGCTCGCGGCGCTCGCCAGCCCTACTGTCGCACGGGATGCCAAGGCGGATGGCGCGGAGATCATCGTCAACGGGCGCGCCCTGCCACAGCTTGGCTTGGCGCGCTCGGCGTCGCAGGGCACAGTGGGCTATGACGATTTCAGCGACCGCCCGGTGGCGCGCGTCGGCGAGCTGGTGGAGAATGTGCCCGGCGTGATCGCCACCCAGCATTCGGGCAGCGGCAAGGCCAATCAATATTTCCTGCGCGGCTTCAATCTCGACCATGGCGCGGACTTCGCCGGCTTTCTTGACGGCGTGCCGCTCAATCTGCGCACCCACGGCCATGGCCAGGGCTATCTCGACCTCAATGTCCTGATCCCCGAGATTGTCGAGCGGATCGACTATCGCAAAGGCCCCTATTTCGCCGACGCCGGTGACTTCACGGCGGCCGGCACCGTGCAATTCACCACCGCCGGCCATTTGCCGCGCCCGATCACCGAAGCGACGCTGGGCAGCTATGGCCATGCCCGCGCGCTGGCGGCGGGCAGCAGCGAGGTAGCGGACGGCGACCTGCTGGTGGCGCTGGAAGCGGCTCGCACCGACGGCCCCTGGATACTCGACGAAAAGTTCCGCAAGCTCAATGGCTTCGCAAAATTCAGCAAGGGTGGCACGGAGGAAAATTGGAGCCTGGCGCTGAGCGCCTATCATGCTTCCTGGCGCGCGACCGACCAGGTGCCCGAACGCGCCGTGGAAAGCGGGCTGATCGGCCGCTTCGGCGCCATCGACGATGCCCTGGGCGGCAGGACGACGCGGATCGGGCTGACCGGCAATGCGCAATTCGGCGACACCCATGTCACGCTGTACGCGACGCGCTACCGGCTGCGGCTGGTATCGAACTTCACCTATTTTCTCGCCGATCCCGTGCTGGGCGACGAATTCGCGCAGCATGACGATCGCTGGGTGCTGGGCGGCGCGCTGGGCCACGGCCTCTATGCCAGGGTCGCGGGCATACCCGTGCGTGTCGATCTGGGCGCCGAGACGCGGCTGGACGCTATCGCCAGCGTCGGGATCGATCGCACCGTGAAAGGCGTGGCCATCGCCCCGGTGCGTGAAGACCGCGTGACGGAATCGAGCGGCGCGCTGCATGCCACCGTCACCGGCTATCCCACGCGCGCCGTACGCATCGCGCTGGGGCTGCGCGGCGACCTTTATGGCTGGGCCGTGCGTTCGCGGCTGGAGCCCGCCAATGCGGGCCGGGGCGCAGCGGCAATGCTCGAACCCAAGGCCATGCTCACCTGGCTCGCGGGCGAACATCTGGAACTTTATGCCGATTATGGCGAGAGCTTCCATTCCAACGACGCGCGCGGCGCCACCATCCGCATCGATCCGGCCAGCGGCGAAGCCGCGGCACGGGTCGACATGCTGGTCCCCGCACGCGGCGCGGAAATCGGCGCGCGCCTGCAATATTGGCGCTTCAACCTGACCCTTACGGGCTTTCACCTGAAGCTGGGCTCCGAACTGGTGTTTTCAGGCGATGCGGGGACGACAGAGCCCAATCTCGCCTCGGCACGCTATGGCATCGAGGCGACGGCCTTCTGGCGCCCGGCCGACTGGCTGACGCTCGATGCCGCGCTCGCATGGACCCATGCGCGCTTCCGGGGCGCCGCGGCGGGGGAAGACCGCATTCCCAATACGCTGGCGGATGTCGCATCGGCAGGCGCGGCGTTCCGGCTGGGCGGCGGCGTTTCCGGCACGCTGCGGTGGCGTCACATGGGCCCGGCCCCGCTGGTCGAGGACGACAGCCGCCGGGCGCGGCCGACCGATCTCCTCAATGCGGGATTATATCTCCGCACGGGCGCGGTGAAGCTGGGGGCGGAGATGCTCAACCTGCTCGATTCCGCCGATGCCGACATCACCTATTTCTATGTCTCGCGCCTTCCCGGCGAGCCCATAAGCGGTGTCGCGGACGCGCATTTTCATCCCGTCGAGCCGCGCCAGGTCCGCCTTTCGGCGACGCTTTCCTGGTGACGATCCGGTGGCCCATGGATAACGAAGCGCCATCGCCGCCCGGCATGGCGATCACAGCGCGAAGGGACAGGCGATGACCAGGAAAATCCTGCTTGTGGAGGACGATACCGCCACCGCGGATTTCCTTGCCACCGGGCTGGCCGATGCCGGCTATGCCGTCGACTGGCAGGCCGATGGCCGCAACGGCCTGGCGCGCGCGCTGCACGGCGACCATGTGGCGATCATCCTCGACCGGATGGTGCCCGGCATGGACGGGATCGCGCTACTCACGGCCCTTCGCGAGGCGGGGCGCGCGACCCCCGTCATCATCCTGTCGGCGATTGGATCGACCGACGAGCGGGTGAAGGGGCTCAAGGCCGGATCGGACGACTATCTGGTCAAGCCCTTCGCCCTTTCCGAACTGCTCGCGCGGCTGGAGGTGCTGCTGCGGCGGACCGCGCCCGGCGCGCAGCCTGCCGTCACGCGGCTCTTCTGCGACGATCTGACGATGGACCTGCTCTCCTCCCGCGTGGAACGGGCCGGCCGGGCAATCGCCCTTCAGCCGCGCGAATTCCGGCTGCTCGAATTCCTGATGCGCAACCAGGGCACCGTGGTGACGCGCACGATGATCCTGGAAGAGGTCTGGTGCTATGATTTCGACCCCGGCACCAATGTGATCGACGTTCACATCAGCAATCTGCGCAAGAAGATCGACGGGCCGGGCATGCCATTGCTGCTCCACACCGTCCGCGGCGCGGGCTACAGGCTTGGAACGGCCGCATGAGCCCTCGCGCGATCCGGGGCCTGCGGAAATCCACGACCGCCCGCTTCGTGCTGCTGCACCTGACGCTCAGCCTGGCGTGCATGCTGCCGATCCTGTTTTTCGTCTATATCCAGATCGACCGCATCCTCCTGAACGATTTTGCAAGGCCGCTGGAATACCGCAAGGGCAATCTCCAGCGCCATTATGAGCGCGGCGGGCTTCCCGACCTGACGCGCGCAGTGATCAGCCGTGCCAGGCGCGGAGACCAGGATGAGACGGCGATCCTGCTGGTCGGCCCGGATGGACGGAAGATCGCCGGAAATGTCGCGGCATGGCCGGCAGCATTGGCCGCGCCGGGGGATTGGACCCCCGTGTCGCTGCGCCGCGACGGGAAGGCGCAGGACGAGGGCTTTCTGGCGTTCGCCACGCAATTGCCATCGGGACACCGGCTGTTGCTGGGCGGATTGCTCGATGGACGCAGCGACATGCAGGTCGCGCTGCTTCTCGCGCTCGCCGCCGCCTTTGCGCTGGCCTTCCCGATCGGTCTCCTTGGCAGCATCATCATCGTGCGCGAGATGCACCGGATGGTCGATGCGATCGCGCGCGTCGGCCAGCATATCGCCGCCGGCGACCTCAGCCGCCGCGCCGAAAGCGACGGCAGCGGCGATCCGCTCGACCGGCTGGGCACGTCGCTCAACGCCATGCTGGCACGGATCGAAACGCTGGTGGAGGAGCACCGGCTGGTCACCGATGCGCTTGCGCACGATCTGCGGTCGCCGCTGACCCGCATTGTCGCGCGCATCGACCGGGCGCTGCGCGCTGCGCCCGGCACCGATCAGCGCGACCATTTCGAAGCCGTCGCGCATGAAGTCGATTCGCTGCTGCACATGCTCGACGGCACGCTGGAGATCAGCCGTGCCGAAGCCGGCATCGGGCGCAACGACTTCACGCATTTCGATCTGGCGGCGATGTTGCGCGATCTGTGCGAAATGTATCAGCCGCTGGCGGCGGAAAGCCATGTCACGATCGTGACCGAGGGCGACCGCGCGCTAGACCTGCACGGGAACCGTGGGCTGGTGGCGCGCGCGCTCGCCAACCTGATCGACAATGCCATAAAATATGGCGCCGCCGGTGGCTGTATCCGGATCGGCGCGACGCGAGGCAGAGACGCGATCCACCTGTTCGTCGCGGACCGGGGGATCGGCATTCCGGCCGACCGGCGGGACGAGGCACTGCGCAAATATCGCAGGCTCGACGGCGCGCGGGCCAGCCCGGGCAGCGGCCTTGGCCTCGCGCTCGTGAACGCCGTGGCATCGCTGCACGAGGGGATGCTCATGCTGGAGGACAACGAGCCCGGCCTGCGCGCGACGCTCCATCTCTCGCAATAAGCGACCTGTGAAGGTGCCATGCGACGCGGTGGCCGGATCGTCGGCATATTCGCCGGAGAGGCTGAGCACCGCCGCCGCGGTCTTGCGCGCGGCGCAGGCGTCAACATGCAGGACAGGCGTAAACGCCCAGATCGCCCAATGAGAGCGATATGGAAGGGCGGCCGACCCGAAGGCCGGCCGCCGCTCCTGCTTTCCGATTACCCCGGCTTTTAGAATTTCACGCGCGCATCGACCATGAACGAGCGCGGGGGAAGCATGTTGAACTGGTCATCCACGCCATAGGTCTTGCCGTTCGAGATCGCGGTGATGGAGCGATCGTTGAAGACGTTGGAAACCGTCGCGCCGATCCGGAAGTTTTGCGCGATTTCCTGGCTGATCGCGAAATCGCCAACGCTATAGGGCTGGATGCGATAGTTGCGGGCGCCGGTGCCGCCATATTCGCTCGCATATTGCGGGCCGGTATATTTCTGCGTGAACGACATGCGGAAGCCGTGATCGTTGTAGAAGGCGCCGAGCGCGGCGGTGGTGAACGGCGCCTTGGCGATCTGGGCGTCGGTCTGCACATTGCGCGCATAATTGTAGGAACCGTTGGCGAACAGCGTCAGCCCCCGCACCGGCATGACGCTGAGCTGCCCCTCGACGCCCTTGTAGCGGACCTGGCCAATGTTGACGAGCGCATTGGCCGGCGCGCCGGTGGAGGTGTCGCTCGCGATCTTGTTGTTGACGTCGATGATATAGCCATCGACGTCGATCGAGACCTTCTCGCCATGCCAGACGGTGCCGACCTGATAGTTGGTCGAGGTCTGGGGCTTCAATGCGGCGAGGTTCTGCTGCTGGATCGCCTGGGCGGTCGCGGAGTCGGTCGCGGTGTAGAAGCTCGACAGGTCGGGCACATACATGCCCTGCGCATATTGCGCATAGAATGCCCAGCTCGGCTTCACCTGCCAGTTGGCCGTCAGGAACGGCAGCGCCTTGGTCCAGGTCGCCTGCGTATCGATCGGCGAGCGCGACTTCTGGTTGACCGCGGCGTCGATGGAGCGGGTGAAGTGGACATATTTCACGCCCGGCGTGATCGCCAGCCCTTCCATCGGGCGAAATTCGAATTCGCCGAACAGCTGATACTGGTTCCAGTCCGAATGCTGGAGATAGCTGACATTGGCGAGCGAGAGCGGCGGCAGAGCGGCGTTGGCGGGAACGCCGTCGGCGAACTTCTCGATATAGGCGGGCTTGCCGGTGGTGCGGTCGAGGTCGAACAGGTGGCGGTCGGTCGCCGCATGTTCGAACCAGCCGCCCAGGCGGACCCTGCCCATCGAGAAATCATAGTTGATCTGGCCGATATAGCCGAGCACGCGATATTTGTTGAGCTTGTCATAGCCCAGGACGTCGTTCGCCGCAGTGACCTTCTTGTAGGGAGAGGCCGCCGTCCCCGCGCCGGTGAAGCCGGTGACGACGGTGCCGGTGTTCCCGGAGAAGGTGGCGTTGGTGTAGCCATACATATAGGCGCGATTGTCCATGGAGAACCCGCTGCCCAGATCGCTCTGCAGGCGAATATAGGAGAAGTCGGTGGTCTTGTCGGTGCGGTTGTATTTCCAATAATCCTGCTGGGTCGGATCGTCGCCCAACCCGTAGTTCAGCCCATTTTTGCCGATCTGCGAGGTCGCCGTGCAATTGTCGATGTTGAGCTGGGTGCCGTCGGGCAGCTTGTTGCCGCCCGTGCCGCAGGTCGCGCCCTTGAGCACGTCCGACTGATAATAATGGTTGCGGTTCCAGGTGGAGAGCAGCGTCAGCGTGTTGGACGTGCCGATGGGGATCACCGCTTTTGCAAAGAGGTTCTTCGAGGCCACCGGCGAGTTGGTCAGCGCACCATCGGATCGCAGATACTGCCCCGCGAGCACGAACTTCGCGCCGCCCAGCTTGTCGATCGCGCCGCTCTGGAGTTCGGCGCGGCCGATGAAGGTGTTCCAGATGCCGAGCAGGGCCTGTGCCTGGCCGCCCATCTCATCCTTCACCGCGCGCGAATACATGTTGATGTTGCCGCCATAGCTGGCCTGGCCCAGCTGGCTGGCATTGCCGGGGCCACGGTCGACCACCACCGTCTCGATCGTGTTGGACGGGAAGAAGGCAGTGGAATGGTGGGTGGGGTTGTTAGTGTCGGCGAAGGGAATGGAGTCATAGGTGACGTTGTAGTCGCCATCCTGGAAACCGCGGATCGTCGCCTTGGTCTCGCTGAAGCCCGCGCCGTTGCTGCTGCCGCTGATCGAAACGCTGGGCGTCAGCGCGATCAGTTCGTTGAAGTCGGCGCTAGCGACACTGTTGTCGATCAGTTCGCGGCTGACCGCCGCCTGCGGCTGCGTCGTCGTCAGCGAGGCGGTGATCGGCGCCGCCTCCGCCGCATGGGAGCCGGTCACGATGATGTCGGAGGATGTCAGCGACTGCTTGTCGTTCGCCTGCCCCGCCTGATTGGCGCTGGTCGACTGTTCGCCGCTGCCGGAGGCGGTATCCGCTGCCGGGCCGGCCGCAGCCGCATGGGCCGGCATCTGCGCGGCAAGGAGGCTGGTGGCGGCGAGCAAGGCTGCGCGCAGGGAAAGCTTGGTCATGATGGCCCTCGTTTCTTGTCTGGTCATATGCTGGATCAATGTGCGCCGAGTTCGGCGCGCGCGGCGGCGACCTGCGCGGAAAGGCGCGGGTCGGAAATCATCTTTTCGGCGGCGAGCACGGCCATGGCATGGCTTGCCTCAAGGTCCGACGGATAGTGGACGCCGCACAGCTCGCGGCTCATCGCATAATCCTGCGCGCGGGCGAGCAGCGCGGGCGCGCGATCGGGCATCAGCCGCGCCAGGGTCCAGCCGATGGACCAGCCGAAACCGGCATGGCCGCTGGGATAGCTTTTCTTCGATGCCTTGCCCTTGCTGCAATTGGGCAGGCTGGCGTCGATCATATAGGGACGTGGCCGGGCGAAATAGAGTTTGCCGGCGGCGGCGACGCGCTCGACTTCCTGCTGGATGATGGTGAGCAGCGCCATGGTGGCGGGCAATGTGCCAAGGTCGCGGCCGGTGGCATCGTTGAAGGCGGCGGGCTCTTCATGCTCGCCGTCCCAGCGGGCACGGGCGATCCGCTCGGGCGTGGCAGCGGCGATCAGCGCATGCAGCCTCGCCAGCTCCTGCTTCTCGACGACCGATCCAGCGGCGGGCGGTGGCGCAAAGGCATTGGCGGGCGCGAACGCGACCGGATCGAGCCAGCGCAGCTGTACGCCCTCCTGCGCGGCGGAGGCATCGGCGGATTGCGCCGGCACCGGCACCTGCGCCTGGGCGGAGGTTGCAAGAAGACAGGCCGCAAAAGCAGCCGCGAAAAGCCTGGTGGCCGGCATCTGAAAATCCCCGATTTTCGCCGGCATTCCGGCGGTTCGGGGTTCGACTATGTTCCGCCCATGACGAGTTTGTTACGCTCACCACGACGGCGGCCGGAATCCGCCAACATTGCAAATTTAGAATGTTCGGCCCCATCGGCTGTAACAGCCATTATGGCATATGCGTGGCCTATCGGGGCGGCAAAGGGTCGCCCCCTCCTTCACTCCAGGAATCTGCCCGATGCGCCGTTGGCACAAGCTGCTTGCTCCCTTCTTCGCCTTTTTCGTGCTTCTGCTTGCCGTCACCGGCCTTGCCATCCAGGCTACCGATCTGCTGGACAGCGGGCCGGCGCCAACACCGGCGCCAGCAGCCTCCGTTGTCGCCAAGGCGGCACCGGCGCCGACATGCGTGCCCGAAAAGCCGAAACGCACGCCGCTTGGCGCATGGAATCACTGGCTCAAGCATATTCATTCGGGCGAAGTGGCCGGTCCGGCAGGATTGGCCCTGAACCTGGCCAGCGGCGCGGCGCTGCTGTTCTTCGCGGCGTCCGGCTTCTGGATGTATCTGCAGATGTGGCTCAGGCGGCGTCGGGCATCGGCACGGTCAGCAGCGCGGGCAACGCAACCGGGAAGCTGATCCGCACCTGCAGCCCGGGACCATTGTCGGCGAGTTCCAGTTCGCCGTCATGGAACCGCACGATCGCCTGCGCAATGGCAAGGCCAAGGCCGCTGCCGCGCCGCCCGCTCGTACCGCGCCCCCGTTCGAAAGGCATGACCGCGCGCGCGCGCTCGTCCGGGGCGAGGCCGGGGCCGTTGTCGCCGATGGTGATCTGCGCCCGGCCATTGCGGGAATGGAGCGAGAGCACGGCGCGCGTGCCGGCCGGCGTATGCGTCGCGACATTTTCCAGCAGGTTGACGAGCATCTGGTTGAGAAGGCTGGCGTCGCCGCGGATCGCGACCGCGTCCAACGGTTCCGCCACCAGTTCGCTACCGGCGTCGGCGATCACCGGCTCCATCGTCTCGGCGACATCCTCGATCAGGTCGTGCAGCGGCAGGTCGCGCATGGCCGAAGGGTGAAAGCCGCTTTCGATTTCCGCCAGCCGCAGCAGCGCGTCGAAAATGGCGATGATGGACACGCATTCGCGCTCCGCCCGCTCGATCAACTGCATGCGCGGCCGCCCCTCCTGAGCGAGATCGGCCGTCAGCATGCCCCGCAGGCGGGTGAGCGGCGTGCGCAGATCATGCGCCAGCGCGCTTGCGAAATGGCGCTGGGTGCGCACCATATCCTCCATACGGTCGAGCATGCGGTTGAGGCTTTCGGCCTGCGCCGCGAACATGCCGTCCAGCCGGGCGGTGGCGATCCGGCGGCTAAGGTCGCCCGCCGCGATCGCATCCGCGGCGGCCTGCGTCTCGGCAAGGCGCCGTGCGGTCTGGCGCGCGAACAGGAAGGCGGCGGCAAGGCCCGTCAGCAGGGCCGAGACGAAGATCGCGGCCACCACATAGGGCAGAAACGCCCGCAGGCTCGCCGCCGCCTCGCTATGCTGGACGACGACGAACAATTCGCCACTCGGCAGGCGGGTGGTCAGCGCCCTGCCCTTCTGCCATTTTTTTCCGCCGCCCATGAACAACACGTTGGAAAAGCCCGTGGGCGGGGGTTGCAGGGCCAGTCGCCCGGCGATGCGCCGCCCGTTGCGATCGTAGAGAATATAGGTGCGCTCGCTCAGGACCTTGCGGTGCTGCCATTCAAGGATGCGGGCGGCGACACGGGCCGGATCGGGCCTCTCGCCATCTCCCAGGAACTTTGCGCTATGATAGTCCAGCGCATTGTCGATGCGCTGGGCGATGCGCTCCTCCGCGACGACGAAGACAATGAGGCCCATGGCCAGCATGGCCAGGGCGAAGGCGATGCCGAACTGGATGGCGAGCCTGCCCATGGGCGGGCTGGTCACATGGTTGCGGCCCGCCGCGCCCGTCCTGCCTAGCAGCACCGGTCGGATCGCAGGATATAGCCCGAGCCGCGCAGTGTCTCGATCGGGTCGCACCCCAGATCCTGCAGGCGCCCGCGCAGGCGGCTCATGTTGCTCTCCACGATGTTGGTCGTGGGCGCGAAGGAATAGCCCCAGACATGTTCCAGCAGCATGTTGCGCGTCACCACCTTGTCCGCATGCCGCATCATATGGGCGAGCAGCGAATAGAGCTTGCGGTTGAGCTGCACGGCCTCCTCGCCCCGGCAGGCGGAATGGCTGCTGGGATCGAGGCTGAGGCCGCCGACGTTCAGCTGCGATCCTTCGGTGGGGCGCGGGCCGGTCGCGCGGCGGGCGATGGCATTGAGGCGCGCGACCAGTTCCGCCATTTCGAACGGCTTGGTCAGATAATCGTCGGCACCCGCCTCCAGCCCCTCGATCCTGTCCTGGACCGTTCCCAGAGCGCTCAGCATGAGCACTGGCGGAAAATGCTCGCGCTGCCGCAGCGTCCTGAGCAGGTCCATGCCGCTGATGTCCGGCAGCATGCGGTCGAGCACGATGGCGTCGTAAGAATCGCTTTCGAACGCGGACACGGCCGCGCTGCCGCATTCGACCCAGAACGCATCATAATCGAGCGCCCTGAGCCCGCTGGCGATATGCCGGGCGATGACCGGATCGTCTTCTACGACAAGAAATTGCATGCTGCGGCCCCACGGCAATCGCATGGAGATAGGGTCGACATGTGACATCCAGAAGACAATTCCCGGCACCCGTTTGACACTTCGCGCTGACGCTCGGGAAATAGAGCCGAAATCTCCGGAAGAGCGCCGGATTGGATCGGTTGACCAATCTTCTGCGCGGATGGCGCGAACAATCCGCGCAGCGGCCAACGAACGAGTTGTCGCAAGCGCCCCGCAAGGGAGGATCATCGCTACATTGCTCAGACGGCGTTGTTGTTCACCGCCATTGGGGGAAGCCGGCCCTCCGTATGCCGATGGACAAGCTCGACGGTATCGTGATCGGCGAGGTGACAAAGCAGATATTGCAGCCCGATCACCTGAAGGCCCTTGCTGGGCGATTATCTCCAGACGGCGATCGAGCGCGAGGACCGCAATCGCGATCGGCTGCGTCAGATGCGCCAGGACTACAAGGAATCAGAGGCGGGCATGGCCCGATTGCTTGGGCTAGTCGAGAAGCGGCTGATGGACGCGGAGGATGCCTCAATGCGCGAGCGTCTGGTCCGCCTGAGGTTCCGGCGGGATGAGCTCGTGGAGCAAATCGCTGACCTCGCTCGCCGCCTTACCATGGCTGAGCCTGTGATCACGCCTGCCAAGCTTGAGAAGCTGGCCCTGCTCCTGCGCGAGAAACTGCATCACGGCGCCCCCCGATCTCCGTAAGGCATATGCCCGGCTATTGCTCAGCGAGGTTCGTGCGAACGACAGGGAAATCCGCATCAGCGGCTCCAAAGCCGTGCTGGCTCAAAGCGCCGCAAGGGGCCGTGGCCAAAACTACGCCCGCAGTTCTCTCTTTTGTTCGAGAATGGTGCACCCGACGGGATTCGAACCCATGGCCCTCAGATTAGGAATCTGATGCTCTATCCTGCTGAGCTACGGGTGCTCCGGGGCCGGCTCTATAATGCCCGCGCCGTGGGGTCAATTCCGTGCCTTGCCGGGAATGACCGGAAAGGGCAGCGGCGCCACCTCCACGCCTTCCTCGATCAGGGCGCGGGCTTCTTCGGGGGCGACCTCGCCGTGGATGGCGCTGTGATCCTCTTCGCCATAATGCATGGCGCGGGCCTTGTCGGCGAACTGGCGGCCGACCCAGGTCGAATCACGCAGCGCCTCCTGCTGGGCCCTGGCCAGCGCCTCCAGAACGGCGCGGACTTGCGCCGGCTGGGGCATGTTCTGCACGGGGATCGACGCGGGGATCGCGGCTGGAACCGGCGCCGACGCCGGCATCGGCATCGGCTCGGCCGCGGGTTCGCACGATGCGGGCGCGGCGCGGCGCGACTGGTTGGATTTGGGCGAGACCGCCGGCGCCATCACCGCCTTGGCCACATGCCCATTGCCGCACAGGGGGCAGGAAACGAGCCCCCGCGCCTGCTGGCCTTCATAATCGCCGCTGGAGCCGAACCACGCCTCGAACACATGGCCTTCGCCGCATTTGAGATCGAAGACGATCATGACAGCGCCACCTGCGCATCGATCTGCCGGCGGTGCATGAGCGCGGGGACGCGGGCACGCACGTCATCCACCCGGCCAAGGTCGATATCGACCACGGCCAGCCCTGCCTCCGCGCCCATGTCGCACAGGATGTCGCCCCAGGGATCGACGATCAGGCTGTGGCCATAGGTGGTCCGCCCGTCCGCATGCAGGCCCACCTGCGCCGGCGCGATCACGAAGGCGCCCGCCTCGATCGCGCGGGCGCGCAGCAGCACATGCCAGTGCGCCGCGCCCGTCGGCACGGTGAACGCCGCCGGCACCGCCAGGATCGTCGCGCCCGCATTGCTGAGCGCGCGATAGAGATCGGGAAAGCGCATGTCGTAGCAGATCGAAAGGCCGATGCGCGCCCATGGCGTGTCCACCGCGACCGCCCGTTCCCCCGGCCCGTAGACCGACGATTCGCGCCAGCTTTCACCGGTCGGCAGATCGACATCGAACAGATGGATCTTGTCATAGCGGGCACGGATGGCGCCGCTGCCGTCGATCACGAAGGTACGGTTGGCCCAGCGCCCGTCGCTGCGCTCATCCTTCAGCGCCAGCGAACCGATATGGACCCAAAGCCCCGTCGCGGCGGCAGCCTCCCGCACGGCGGCAAGCACGACATTGCCGTCCTCCCCCGTCAGCGTCGCGGCGGCGCGCGCGCGGTCGCGGTCCAGATAGCCGGCCATTTCGGGCGTGAAGAGCATGTCCGCGCCATCGCGCTTCGCCTGTGCCATGGCATCGGTGATGGCACGCGCATTCTCCGCGGGGTCGATCCCGCTCGTCATCTGCAACAGGGCGGCACGCATGGTCAGAGCCCCAGCATCGGGTCGAGCCGGCCTTCTCGATTGAGCTGGGCCAGATCGTCGCTGCCCCCCACATGCGTTCCGTCGATGAAGATCTGCGGCACGGTCGCCCCGCCATTGGCGCGTTCCAGCATCTGGGCGCGAAGAGCCCCGCCCATGCTGATGTCATATTCGCTGAACGATATGCCCTTGTCGGCCAGCAGCGCCTTCGCGCGCGTGCAATAGGGGCAATAAGCCTTGGTATAGATTTCCACTTGCGCCATCGCGGCCCGAACTCCTTTGCAAAGAGATTGGCGGCGCCCGGCGCTTTGTCAATCGCTACCGTCCACCGTTTCGGGCAGAACCCGCGCCCAGCACAGCAGATGCACCGCCGATGCGCCGCCGCGCCGGAGCATCCGGGCGCAGGCGTCGGCCGTGGCGCCGCTGGTGTGGATGTCGTCGATCAGGATGACGATGCGCCCGCCCAGCCTGTCTTTCGCACCGGCACCCAGCGCAAAGGCACCCCGCACCACCTTTGCCCGCGCCTTCGCGCCATGGCCGCGCAGCGGCGGCGTGCGGCGGGCGCGGCGCAATGTCTCCTTGTCCACCGCGATGCCGCTGGCCTTGCCCAGACGATCGGCGATCAGCGCCGCCTGGTTGAAGCCGCGCCACCAGAGCCGCCAGCGATGCAGCGGCACCGGCACGATGAGCATGGCGCCATGGTCCCCCGGCGGCAGATGCTTGCGCATATGATCGGCGATCAGCCGGGCGAGCCCGATCCGGCGGCCATATTTGAACTTCAGCGCCACGGTGCGCGCGACATCGCCATAGGCCAGCACGGCGCGCGCGCTGTCGAACGCCGGCGGATCGGCCATGCAGGCGCCGCATGCCGCACCCTCGCCCATGGCATGCGGCAACGGCACGCCGCAGCGCGCGCAGCAGGGATCGCCCAGAAAGGTCATGCCGCTCCAGCATGTCAGGCAGAAACGGTCATCCTCCTGCACGATCATGCCGCAGCCCGGGCAACGCGGCGGCAGCGCATAGTCGATGGCCGGGCGAAGCATCTGTCGCAGAAGGGTGGTCGCCGGCATCACCACCTCTTGTCCTATGCCCGCGGCTTCTGCACAAGGCCGCCATGGCAGCAGCAGACACGAACTCGCCCGCAATCTTCGATCGCCGCCTGCGGGCCATGCGGCGTGATCGGGCCGCACGCGGCTTTGCGGGCCATGATTTCCTGTATCGCCACATGGCCGAGGAACTGCTGGAGCGGCTGGCCGATGTCAGCCGGGATTTCCGCGATATACTGGTCATCGGCTGCCCGGACAGCTTCCTGTCCGACGCGTTGCGCGCGATGGGCAAGCAGGTCACATGCTGCGACCCCGGCCATGCCAATGCGATGGCCACAGGTGGCGTGCAGGCGGATGAGGACGCCCTGCCCTTTGCCGACGCCAGCTTCGACCTGATCCTGTGCGTCGGCACGCTGGACAGCGTGGGCGACCTGCCCGGCGCGTTCATCCTGATGCGGCGGATCTTACGGCCCGACGGGTTGCTGCTCGCCGCCTTTGCCGGCGCGGGATCGCTGCCCCGGCTGCGGGCCGCGCTGATGACCGGCGAAGGGGATCGGCCGGGCCAGCATATCCATCCGCAGGTCGATGTCCGCGCCGCCGGCGACCTGCTGGGCCGCGCCGGCTTCACCATGCCCGTGGCCGATGGCGATACGCTCACCGTGCGCTATCGCGACATCTTCTCGCTGATGGCGGACCTGCGCGGCATGGGCGCTTCCAACATGCTCTCCTCCCGCCCGCCGATGCTGGGGCGGGACACGCTGGGCCGCGCCGCCGCCGCCTTCGCACAAGCCGCCGATCCCGACGGCAAGACCAGCGAGCGCTTCGCCATCGTCTATCTGAGCGGCTGGGCGCCCGACCCCAGCCAGCAGAAGCCGGCGCGGCGCGGCAGCGCCACCGTCTCGCTGGCGGCCGCGCTCAAATCCAGGGCCTGAAGCGCGCCCTGTTATAGCAGCGCGTCGAGCAGGCCGATCAGCGGCAGATCGGCGGGCGGCATGTCGAGCGCATACATTTGCGGCGGGCGCACCCATTGCAGTTCGGTCGCATGCCGCGCCTCCGGCTGCCCCGTCCATTTACGACAGACATAGAGCAGCAGCAGCAGGTGCCGCCCTTCCAGCGGCGCGCTGGCGAAGGTTGCAGGCGCCAGGCAGCTGGCATGGGTGCCGATCCCCAGTTCCTCCTCCAGTTCGCGGATCAGCGCGGCTTCGGGGTTTTCCCCGGCCTCCACCTTGCCGCCCGGGAACTCCCACAGCCCGGCCATCGACGTGCCCGGCGGCCGGCGTTGCAGCAGCACCCGGCCATCCGCATCGACCAGCGCCACGGCCACCACCGGCAACAGCGTGACGGGAGACGAAATTTCGGAAATGGCCATAGGATTTTCTTAACCGCCCTCGATTTACAGTTGCGCCACAGGTCTGCGAGGGACGGATAGGGCATGAGCAAAATTCTTTACAAGATGTTTCATGCCCTCGGTCGGTCCGAGCGGGGCGGCACGGCCATTGAATATGGCCTGATCTGCGCATTGATCGTTATCGCCATGATGGGTGCCCTCAAGGGCTTCGCCACGGTCAGCGTCAATATGTGGAGCAATGTCAGCAACGCGGTTAGCAATAGTTAACCTTCATTTGTTGACAACTTCATCCCGTCATTAAAACTTTCTCAACCTCACAGTCCTAAACCCGACCTCGCTGACTTGGGGGAAATTTCAAGAAAGCCGGGTAAGTTCATTTCCAGTCGAGGAGAATTCATATGCAGTACATCCGCAAGATGCTGAAGAACGACAAGGGCGCGACCGCCATCGAATATGGCCTGATCGCCGCTCTGATCGCTGTTGCCGCCATCGGCGCGATGTCCGGTCTGGGCAAGCAGCTGACCAGCACGTTCAACAACGTGTCGTCCAACATGAAGTAATCTGACGGTCGCTTTTCGCGATCGACAGCAAAAGGGCGGCGGGATCATTCCCGCCGCCCTCTTCATTTGTGCAGGATACGCGTAAACCGCGCGCGGATCGATCAGCCGCCCATCGCCAGGAATTTGTCGGCTCGCGCCGCCCGCAGCGCGTCCGGTGTCAGGCCGGCAAGCTGATCCAGTTCCTCGCCCAGCGCGGCGCCCAGCGCGGCAATGGCTTCGGCCGGCGCACGATGCGCGCCGCCCATCGGCTCCGGCACGATCCGGTCGATCACCTTCAACCCTTTGAGGTCCTGCGCCGTCACCTGCATCGCGGTCGCGGCATCGCTTGCCTTCTCGGCCGTGCGCCACAGGATCGAGGCGCAGCCTTCGGGCGAGATCACCGCATAGACGGCATGTTCGAACATCAGCACGCGGTTGGCGGCGGCCAGCGCGATGGCGCCGCCCGATCCGCCCTCACCCACGACCGCGGCGATCATCGGCACGCCCAGCGCCAGGCACTGCTCGGTCGAGCGGGCGATGGCCTCGGCCTGCCCGCGCTCTTCCGCCTGCACGCCGGGGAAGGCGCCCGACGTATCGACCAGCGTGATCACCGGCAGGCCGAAACGGTCGGCCAGCTGCATCAGGCGGATCGCCTTGCGATAGCCCTCGGGCTTGCCCATGCCGAAATTATGCTTCAGCCGGCTGGCGGTATCATTGCCTTTTTCATGGCCGATCACCACCAGCTTGCGCCCGCCCAGCGAGGCAAAGCCGCCAAGGATCGCCTGATCGTCGCCAAAGGCGCGGTCCCCGGCCAGGGGCACGAACTCGTCGAAGATACCGGCGACATAATCGCGGAAATGCGGACGGTCCGGGTGCCGGGCGACCTGGGTCTTCTGCCAGGGCGTCAGCTTGCCATAGATGTCCGACAGCATCTTGCTCGACCGCTGCTGCAGCTTGTCGATCTCGCCATCGATGTCGAGATCGCCCTGCTCGGCCGTGTCACGCAGCTCGGCGATGCGCGCTTCCAGCGCGGCCACCGGCTTTTCAAAATCCAGAAAGCTCACCATGGCGAAGGGCGTTAGGACGGGCGCGAGCCAAGGTCAACGAGTGGATGGCGGCTGTTGACCAGCTCCACCAGCCGCCGGCTGTCCACATGCGTATAAATCTGGGTCGTGCCGATGTCCGCATGGCCCAGCATCGTCTGCAGCGCGCGCAGGTCCGCGCCGCCTTCCAGCAGGTGCGTGGCAAAGGCATGGCGCAACACATGCGGGCTCACCCGCTCCGGCGCGATTCCCGCCGCCGCCGCCAGCGCGCGGACCATCTGATACAGGCGGATGCGGCTCAGATGGCTCTGCCCGGAAGGGAAGAGCCAGGGCGACTCAGGATCGACCAGCGGCATCCAGCGCGCCACGGCGGCACGGGAACGGTCGGAGATCGGCACCATCCGCTCCCGCCCGCCCTTGCCGCGCAGGATCAGGAAGGGGCGATCGCTCGCCAGCGCCCGGCGCGGCAGCGAAACCAGCTCGGTCGCGCGCAGGCCCGAGCCATAGAGCAGCTCGATCAGCGCGGCCAGGCGCAGGTCGAGCCGTGCGGGGCGTTCCACCTCCACCCGTTCGGCGATGACGGCGAAGATCCGGTCCACTTCCGCCACGCTCAATATCCTGGGCAAGGGCCTTTGCAGCGACGGGCGCGGCAGTGCGGCGGAAGGATTGTCGGCGCGCAGCCCCTCTTCCTCCAGGAACCCATAGAAACGCCGCAACGCCGACGCCTTGCGCGCCGCCGTGGACGCCGCCAGCGAAGCCCAGCGCGTACCCAATGTCCCCAGCATGGCGGTGTCCGCCACGGCAAGCCCGCCCAGATCGTCCGATGCCGCCAGCAGGTCGGCGCGATAGGCCAGCAGCGTGTTGCGCGCCGCGCCACGCTCCGCCGCCATCATCTCCAGGAAGCGGTCGATAAGGGCAAGATCGTCCGCCATGGCTTCCTTCCAGCCGTTCAGCTGCGCGCGATGGCTTCCGCCGCGATCATCCGCGCCTCCGGGTCGAGCCCGACCCGGTGCAGCGCCGCGACGATATGGTAGAGGCTTTCCGCCGGCACCTGTCGCCAGTCGCTCACCTGCATGCCCACCGCCGCGAGCAGCGCGACCGTCGCCGGCTCCCGCCGCTGCGCCGCCGCCGCAATCGCCCGCGCCCATTTGCCGCGCGGCGCCAGCGCAAGGCCCGCATCACCCGCGATCTTCGTCATATCCGCGCCGTTCAGGCGATTGAGCCCCGCAAGCCCGGCGATCAGCAGCTTCGCGCGGGCGGGATCGACGGCACCGACATAGGAGGAAACCCGCGACTGGCCCAAGTCGACAACGGGGCTTGGCGCGCCCACCGCCAGCAGCGCCCAGGCTTGCTGCGCATCGGCATCGTCCGCCTGCCCCAGCGCCCGCGCCCAGCGCGCCGCGCTGCGGTCATAGCCGGCGCTCAGCATCGCGGCGATCAGGCGGGACAGATCCTCGCTGTTCGAAGACCCCACCGGCAGGATCGCCGCCGCCCGCGCCGTCACGATCAAGCCGACATAATCGACCCCATCCGCATCCGGCCGCGTCCAGAGGGTGCGCATGCCGCCGATCCGGTCATCGATCGTGGCGCCCGCAAAGGCATTGCGCAGCGCCTCTCCCCGGTCGCGCGCCTCCACCGGCGCGTCGTCGGCCGCGGCCAGCGCGGCATAATAGTCGACCAGCGCATCGCTGGACCACACGCCCAGCCGCGCCGCCGTCTCCACGCCGATCCTGCGGCGCGCGAGCGAAAGCATCGGCGCGCGCGCTTCCCAGGCGCGCACCTGCGGCCCGGCAGTGCCGTAGAGCGCATCGGGAATTTCGACATTGGTGGCGGTGGCAAGACCAAAGCGCCATGCAGTCAGGCGATCCACGCCCTCCCACTCGATCTTGACCGAACGCCGCGCATTGAAACCCGCGCCAACGACCTTTTCGGTCAGGCGATAGTCGATGCCGCGCACGTCGCCGCGCCGCTCCGCCTGATTGAGAGCGCCGCTGGCAGACCCCTGGTCGCCGGAGAGCGACGCGCAGATCGCCTGCGACATCTGCCAGGACGGTTCCTTGCTGACCCGCAGCGCGCCGGTGGACAGCGGGCACATGCCCGCCGGATCGGCCGTCGCCAGATAGGTCTGCATCGCCACGGCATAAAGGCGCGGCGTATATTTGTCCGGGTCGACGCTCTGCACCGTCAGGCGGGCCGCATCGGCCTCCCCCATGCGCAGCAGCAGCCAGGCGCGCTCCGCCGCCCAGTCCGCGCCGTCGATATCGGCCGGCGTATCGGTCGCCGAAAGCAGCGCGCGGCGCAGCAGGATGGATGCCCAGCGCGACGCCACGGGCGCCTTGGCGGTCTTCATCAGCGAGGCCAGGAAGCGCCCCGATTCCGCGCCGAAGGCATCCGGCGCAAAGCCGCGCGTTTCCGGGGTCAGCGGCCCGATGCGGACAAGCGAGCGGCGCGCGGTGTCGGGCAGGTCGTATTTCTCGCGCTCGGCGGCCAGCTCTTCCTCGCTCAGCGCCTCGGCCGCTGCCGCATTGGCCGTGTCGTCCGCCGCCGGTGCCGCAAGGTCGAGATTAGCGCCCGGCGCCGCGCCTGTACCGATGCCCGTGCCCGGAGCCGCCGGCTGCGTCACCGGCTGGCGCGGATTGGCGGCCGGTGGCGGCGCCTGATCCTGCACGGGGTCGCCGAAACCGGGCGGCAGCAGCGATTCGGGCGCCTGCTGCGCGATCACGGGTATGGCGATCGCCGCGACGCCCGCGCCGATCGCCCAACGCACCAGATGCCGCCGCATCGGACTCAAGATTATTTACCCAGCTTTTCGGCCGGGATGGTCACTTCCACCGGCTTTTGCGGCTGTTCCCCGCCGCGCGACCACAGCAGCCAGAGGACGCCGATCACCACGATGGCAAGCACGATGGGAATGACGGGCAGGTTCATGCGCCTGCGCGAGCGGTTTTCAAAGCTGCCGTAATTGCGGTTTTTCATCTCTTTTCCGACGCACGGGGCGTCGGCCTTATCCAGCATGTTCGGGGCCGGCATCGCCATGGCTGGGCCAGACGACGCGGCGTGAATTGACGTTTTGCCCTTTGGACGGCTGGCTGTATAGCCCCGCTCGCGATGCAGCGAAACAGCAAAACAAAGCCGGCCGACACGCGCCGCCCGATCACGCTGGTCGGCATGATGGGCGTGGGCAAATCCACCGTGGGGCGCAGACTGGCCGCGCGGCTGGGTTTAAGCTTCGTCGATGCCGATGAAGAGATCGAAAAAGCCGCCGGGATGACCATCCCCGAAATGTTCGAACGCTATGGCGAAGCGCATTTCCGGGACGGTGAACGGCGGGTGATCGCCCGGCTGATCGACGGCGCGCCCAAGGTGATCGCCACCGGCGGCGGCGCTTTCATGCAGGCCGAGACGCGGGAGCTGATCCTGAGCGCGACGACCGCCGTATGGCTGGATGCCGATGTCGACATATTGGTCGACCGGGTGGGCCGGCGCGAAGGCCGCCCCCTGCTGAAGGACCGCGATCCGCGCGCGGTGCTGAGCGAACTGGCGGCGATCCGCAATCCCGTCTACGCGCTGGCGCCGATCCATGTGAAAAGCGTCGCCGCACCGCATGAATCGGCCGTTGAAAAGATCGTGAAGGCACTGGACGCATGGCGATAGTTCCCGTCGCGCTGGGTGAGCGCAGTTATGATATCGCCATCGCCGAAGGCGCGCTGGACGAAGCGGGCAGCTATCTCGCCCGTTTCGCGCGGGCCGGCCGGCTGGTGGTGGTGACGGACGCCAATGTCGCGCAGGCGCAGCTGCCCCGGCTGGAGGCGGCGCTGACCCGCGCCAACATCGCCGTGGAGAGCATCGTGCTGCCGGCGGGCGAAAGCACGAAGAGCTGGGGCCAGCTGGAAGCCTTGCTCGACCGGCTGCTGGCGCTGGAGGTCGAGCGCGGCGACCATATCGTGGCGCTGGGCGGCGGCGTGATCGGCGATCTGGTGGGCTTTGCCGCTTCGCTGCTGAAGCGCGGCTGCGGCTTCGTGCAGGTGCCCACGACCCTGCTGGCGCAGGTCGACAGCTCCGTCGGCGGCAAGACGGCGATCAACACGCGGGCGGGCAAGAATCTGGTCGGCAGCTTCCACCAGCCCGGCTTCGTGCTGATCGACCCGGCAACGCTCGACAGCCTGCCTCTGCGCGAAACCCGTGCCGGCTATGCCGAGGTGGTGAAATATGGCCTGATCGATGACGCCGGTTTCTTCGACTGGTGCGAGGCCAATGTCGCCGCGCTGCTGGCCGGCGACCGCGCCGCGCGCGCCACGGCGATCGAGAAGAGCGTCCGCGCCAAGGCCGCGATCGTCGCCGATGACGAGCGCGAGACCAGCGGCCGCCGCGCGCTACTGAACCTTGGCCACACCTTCGGTCATGCGCTGGAGGCGGAAACCGGCTTTTCCGACACGCTGCTGCATGGCGAGGGCGTGGCGGCGGGCATGGCACTCGCCTTCCGCTTCTCCGCGCGTCAGGGGCTGTGCGCGCCCGCCGAGGCGGAACGCGTGACCGCGCATCTCAAGGCCAGCGGCCTGCCTTACGACCTGCCGAGCGCGCATGTCCGCGCCAGTGGCGCCGCGCTGGTCGCGCACATGCTGCATGACAAGAAGATGGCGGGCGGCAAGCTGCCCTTCCTGCTGGCGCACGGCATCGGCCTGACCTTCCTGGCGAAGGACGTCGACCTGACCGACGTCGCCGCCTTCCTTGACGAAGAGCAGTCCTAGAGCATTTTCTAGTCAGATGGGATCATCTGACGACTCGGAAAATGCGGAAAACAAAAGATAAATAGAGCATGGTCCGATTCAATCTGATCGGATCATGGTCTAACCCCGGAAATACACCCACGCGGCCCAGAGCCAGCCCGCGATCAACAGCGTGCCGCCGATCGGCGTCACCGCACCCAGCCAGCGCGGCGCGCCCAGCGCCATCGCATAGAGGGTGAGCGCAAAGATCGCGCCGCCCGCCAGCAACATCGCCGCGGCACCGCGCGCCGTGCCCATCAGCACCAGCGCCGCGACCGCATGCACCAGCTGATACATGCCGCCCGTCTTCAGCCATTCGGCCGCCTGCGGGGTGGATGCACCATGCGCGCCAAAGGCGCCGGCAGCCACGGCAAGCGCGGCGGACAAGGCGGCGAATATGGCGATCATCAGGCGCGCTCCCCCGCGATGTCATCCGGCTCCAGCAAGGTCATCGCCCGGCCGGGGCGGTACATCAGGTCCTTCGCGGCCAGCAACGTGCCCTGCTCGGTCTGCGCGGCAAGCCGCTGCGCATCATTTTCGCGATATTGCCGTTCCACCTCTACGATCTCCCATTGCGGCACGTTCAGCAGTGCCATGGCCTGGACCCCCATGCGGACGGCCGATTCGAACACCTCCCGCACAACCCCGCCAATGTCGAGATCCTGCAGCTGCAGCAATTGCCGCCGGTCATAGGCGCGCACCAGGATCGCCGCCTGCGGGAACATCTCCATGATCGGCTCCAGCACTTTTTCATCCAGCGACGGATCGTCGATGCAAAAGGCGATCAGCTTCGCCTCCTCCGCGCCCGCGCGGCGCAGCAGGTCGATCCGCGTGCCGTCGCCATAATAGACCTTCAGGTCGAACCGGCTGCTCAGCTCGATCTGCGCCGGCTTCTTGTCGATCAGGGTCACGCCGAAACCATGGCCCATCAGCATCTGCGCCACCGTCTGCCCGAAGCGGCCATAGCCGATGATCAGCGCATTGCCGCGCGGCGCGGCTTCCGGATCGGGCAGCCCCTCGGTCGACTTCGGCTTGGCGAATTCCAGGCGGCGGGCAAACAGCATCAGGAAAGGCGTGGTCGCCATGGACAGCGTGACGATCGCGCTGAACAGGCTGGCGGCCTGCGGCGCGATCAGCAGTGCCGATTGCGCCTGCGCGAACAGCACGAAGCCGAATTCGCCGCCCTGGCTGAGCAGCAGGCCAAGCGCGATGGCCGGCTTGCCCTCCATGCCGAACAGCCGGGCGATAGCGGCGATGATCAGCGCCTTGGTGGCGACCAGCGTGACGGCAACGCTGATGACGAACAGCGGATTAGCCAACACCGCGTGCAGATCGAGCACCATGCCCACGGCCAGGAAGAACAGCCCGAGCAGGATGGAGCGGAACGGCTCCACATCCGATTCGATCTCGTGCCGATAGGGCGAATCGGCGAGCATCACGCCCGCCACGAACGCGCCCAGCGCGGTCGACAGGTGCAGGCTGTGCATCAGCGCCGCGGCGGCGAGCACGGTGAACAGGCCGACGACGACAAACAGCTCCCGGTCGCCCAGCCGCCCGACAAGTCGCAGCATGGGCCGCAGGATGAAACGCCCGGCAAGCACCAGCCCCCCGATCGCGCCCACGGTATAGGCGCCCATCAGCCAGCCCGGCGGCCCGGCGGCATCCGCCGGATTGCGGGACAATGCGGCGATGATGGTGATGAGCGGGACGATGGACAGATCCTGGAGCAGCAGGATCGAAAACGCCTTTTCGCCGAAGGGCGAGTTGATGCGGCCGCTGCTCTTGAGGCCCGGCAGCACCTGCGCGGTGGAGGACAGGCCGAGCGGCAGGCCGAGCGCGATCGCCGCGCCCCAGCTGAAACCGGTGAACAGGAAGATGATGCCGCTCAGCGCAACACCGCACAGCACCACCTGCAACAAACCAAGGCCGAAAATATCGTGGCGCAACCGCCACAGCCGCGCGGGATGCAGCTCCAGCCCGACGAGGAACAGCAGCAGCACGATGCCGATTTCGGCGATCGCCAGCTTCGATTCCGCTCCGCCGACAAGGCCAAGCCCCTGCGGCCCGACCAGCGCGCCCGCGACCAGATAGCCCAGCACCGCGCCCAGCCCGAACCGGCGGAACAGCATGACGAACAGCACCGCCGCGCCCAGCAGGATGACGCCTTCGGACAGCAGGATATCGGTGGCGCTGGCCCCCTGCGCCGGCATCAGCGGGCCGCCTCCTGCACGTCCAGCGCCTCGCTCGCCGCCTGCGCGACCGCTTCGAAGGCAAGGCGGATGGAGGCATGGCGCGCGGGATAGGCCCGCGCCGGTGCGATCACCGCCAGGCCGGGCCAGAAATCGAGATCGTCCGCCGTGCCGGCCAGATAATCGGCCAGGGCATCGCGCGCGCGCGCAAGCTCCAGCGCGCTGCGGCCGATGGCATGGGTGGCCATGAGCGAGGCGGACGCCTGCCCCAGCGCGCAGGCTCGCACTTCCAGCCCCAGATCGGCCAGCCGCCCTTCCCCATCCATCCGCACGTCCACCGTCACGCGGCTGCCGCAGGTGGGCGAGCGGCGCTCCGCTGTGGCCTGTGGCGCCTCAAGCCGCTGATGATGGGGGATGCCCGCAGCAAGGCGCAGGATGTCATGATTGTAGAGGGCGGCCGTCATGCCCCCCATGTAGGCCGTCGCGGCGCCGGAGAGAAGCGCCGAGGCGAAATTCAGTCCGGATCAGCAGCTTGCGTGCCGTTGCCGGCCGCCGCACCGTCGCCAAAGCGGCGTTCGTCCACGAAGCTGCTGATCGCCCGGCCGCTGGCCCCCAGCAGCGGGTAGCTGCGCGATGCACTCAGCCATTCCGGCCGGTCGGCGCTGGCGCCATAGATGGTGTCGTAGACGAGGCTGAAGGCAAGGAAGAGCAACGTCGCGCCGATCAGCCCCTTCACCGCGCCAAAGCCCGCGCCCAGCACCCGGTCCACCGGCCCCAATATGGAGGTGCGTGTGCGGGCGCCCAGCGCGCGGGCCAGGAACTTGCCCGCCGTGAAGGTGAGGCCGAAGATCAGCGCGAAGGCCAGCACCGCCGCCCCGCCGCTGGTGCCGATGAAGGGCGAAAGCAGGTCCGTCACCAGGGCGTGGAACAGCCGGACGGCGAAGATGGCGATCACCCAGGCGATCAGCGACAGCGTTTCCAGCACGAAACCGCGCATGAGGCCCAGAATGGCGCCACCGCCGATGAGCAGGAGGACGGAGATATCGAGCGCGGTCATGATGCGCTGCGCTAGCCGCGCCCCAGCATATGGTCAACAAATTGCGCAAGCGTGCGATAGCCGCTGACGGTGATGCCCTTCGCGCCGTCCGCCACGGCTGCGGGCACCATCGCGCGCTCGAACCCCAGCTTGGCCGATTCGCGCAGCCGCAGCGGCGCATGCGCGACCGGGCGGATTTCGCCCGACAAAGCGACCTCGCCAAAGAGCACCGCATTGCCCGGCACCGGCCGCTCCGAAAGTGCCGAGATGAGCGCGCCCGCCACGGCCATGTCGGCGGCCGGATCGGAAATGCGGTATCCGCCCGCGATGTTCAGATAGACTTCGCAGGTCGAGAAGCTCAGCCCGCAGCGCGCCTCCAGCACGGCCAGGATCATCGCGAGACGCCCGCTGTCCCAGCCCACCACCGCGCGCCGGGGCGTCGCCCCGCTCGCCAGCCGCACGGTCAGCGCCTGGATCTCCACCAGCACCGGCCGCGTCCCTTCCAGCGCGGGGAAGACGGTGGCGCCGGTCACGCCCTCGTCCCGCTGCGTCAGGAACAGGGCGGAAGGATTGGCGACCTCCGCCAGCCCTTCCTCGATCATCGAGAAGACGCCGATCTCGTCCGTGCCGCCAAAGCGGTTCTTGATCGCGCGCAGGATGCGATATTGGTGGCTGCGCTCGCCTTCGAAGGCGAGCACGGTATCGACCATATGCTCCAGCACGCGCGGGCCGGCGATGCTGCCATCCTTGGTCACATGCCCCACCAGGATCACCGCCGTGCCCCGTTCCTTGGCGAAGCGGATCAGTTCCTGCGCACAGGCCCGCACCTGGCTGACGGTGCCCGGCGCGCCCTCGATCAGGTCGCTGTGCATCGTCTGGATCGAATCGATCACCAGCATCGCCGGCGGCGCGCCCTCGCCCAATGTCGTCAGGATATCCCGCACGGAGGTCGCGCTGGCGAGCCGCACCGGCGCCTGCCCCAGGCCAAGCCGCCGGGCGCGCAGGCGCACCTGATCGGCCGCCTCCTCGCCGCTCACATAAGCGATGTCGAGCCCGCGCAACGCCATGCCCGCCGCCGCCTGCAGCAACAGGGTCGACTTGCCGATACCCGGATCGCCGCCGATCAGCGTCGCCGAACCGGCGACCAGCCCGCCACCCAGCGCGCGGTCGAACTCGGCAATGCCGGTGCTGGCGCGATCGGGTAGCCTGATGTCGCTGTCCAGGCTGGACAGCATCACCATCCGCCCGCCCGATTGCAGATGATGGCGCGCCGTGAACACCGTTTCGCCGGCTTCCTCCACCAGCGTGTTCCATTCATTGCAATCGTCGCACTGCCCCTGCCAGCGGTGGGAGACCGACCCGCAGGCCTGACAGACATATTTGCGCTTCGCCTTTGCCATGCCCGTTCCATATCAGAACATATACAGAACGCCAGCCCCTTCGTAGATCACCGGGCTGGAAACTGCGCGGCGTCTGATGCATGGCGTTTTCATGAGCCGCCCTACCCTGCGTGTCGCCAGCTACAACATCCGCAAGGCGATCGGCACCGACCGCCGGCGCAATCCGGAGCGCGTGCTCGACGTGCTGGCGGAACTGGATGCCGACGTCATCGCCCTGCAAGAGGCTGACCGCCGATTCGGCACCCGCATCGCCGCCATTCCGCCGCTTCTGCTGGAAAGCCACAGCCCCTATCGCTCGGTGCCGATCAACGTCCATGCCGACAGCATGGGCTGGCACGGCAATGCCCTGCTGATACGCAAGGACGCATCCGTGGCCGCGCATGACATCGTCCACCTCCCCTGCCTGGAACCGCGCGGCGCGGTGACGGCGGAGGTGGAGGCGAAGGGCATTGCGCTGCGGCTGTTCGGCATGCATCTCGACCTCTCGGGCCTCTGGCGGCGGCGGCAGGCGGCGGCAGTCATCCATGCCGCCCACAGCGCCGCGCCGATGCCCACGGTGCTGATGGGCGACCTCAACGAATGGAGCGCCGAGCGCGGTTGCCTCGCCGATTTCGCCCGGCATTACCGCTTCGCGCCCTGCGGCCGCAGCTTCCACGCACGGCGGCCGGTGGCGCGGCTGGACCGGATCATGTTCAACGACGCGCTGACCCTGGTCAACTGCGGCGTGCATGAAAGCGCGGCCTCCCGCCGGGCGTCCGATCATCTGCCGATCTGGGCGGAACTGCAGCTGGCCTGACGCGGCCAGCATGAAGGCCGACGCGAAGGCCAGCGTGTTTTGCTCGACTTGGCTCCCCGCATCTGCGATTTCCAGCCTATGAGGGAGAAGGAGCTAAGACTGGCGCTGGTCTGCTATGGCGGCATCAGCCTTGCCGTCTACATGCACGGCATCACCAAGGAGATATGGCATCTCAGCCGTGCAAGCCGCGCCTTTCACGACGGGACCGAACCCGGCGACCCTATCGCGACCGTCTATCGCGACATGCTGCGCGAGGTGGAGCATGTCACCGGGCTGCGGCTGCGGGTCTTTGTGGACATCCTGTCGGGCGCAAGCGCGGGCGGCATCAACGCGATCTTCCTGGCGCAGGCCATCGAGACCGGGCAATCGCTGGACGCGCTGACGGCGCTGTGGCTCGATTATGCCGATGTCGACCGGCTGCTGGACCCGGATGCCCGGCCCGCCGCGCGCGTCACCAAATTCTGGGCGACGCCGCTGGTCTGGATGGCGGCGCGGCATCCCGGCGACACGATCGAACAGACGGTCGCGCCGGAAACGCGCGAGGAAGTGCGGCACAAACTCAGCAATTTCATCCGCTCGCGCTGGTTCGAACCGCCCTTTGGCGGCGAAGGCTTCTGCACGATGCTGCTGGACGCGCTGGACGCGATGGCGAAGGCGCCGGCCGGCCCGACGCTGGTGCCGCGCGGCCATCCGCTCGACCTGTTCGTGACGGTGACGGATTTCGATGGCTATTCCGAGCGTCTGTCGCTCCACAGCCCGCCGCAGGTGACGGAGACCGAGCATCGCCTGTCCATCGGCTTTCGCGCGCGCGGCATCGGTTGCCGGCACTTCGCCGATCCGGCGGAACTGGCCTTTGCCGCCCGCGCCACGGCCAGCTTTCCCGGCGCCTTCCCCCCCTTCACCGTGCGCGAGCTGGACAGGGTGCTGGCGGGCCGCAAACAGCCATGGCCGGGGCGCGACCCCTTCCTGGCCCGCGTGCTGCCCCGCCATGCGGCCTTGGGCAAGGCCGAGGACGCCGTGCTGATCGACGGATCGGTGCTCGCCAACGCGCCCTTTGCCCAGGCGATCCGCGCGCTGCGCAATCGCCCCGCCCGGCGCGAGGTGGACCGCCGCTTCGTCTTCATCGATCCCAAGCCCAGCCATCGCAGCATCCGCCTGACCCATGGCGGCGAGGAACAGCCGCCGACGGAGGGGGAGGCCCCGCCGCTGCCCGGTTTCTTCCGCACCATCTTCGGCGCGCTCAGCGACATCCCGCGCGAACAGCCGATCCGGGAAAATCTGGACGTGATCGAACAGCGCTCCCGCAGCATCCGCCGCATGCAGCACATCATGGAGGCGATGCGCGAGGGCATAGAGGAGGATGTCGAGGCGGCCTTTGGCGGCACGCTGTTCCTAGACCGGCCCACCCTTGCCCGCCTGGCCAACTGGCGGGCGAAGGCACAGCGCCGCGCGGCCGCGGCGGCGGGCTTTGCCTATCCCGCCTATGCCCATCTGAAACTGTCCAGCATCGTCGAGGAAATGGCCGACATCCTCTTCCGCATCGGCGGCGACGGCAGCGCGATGGCGCGCGAAAACTGGCGCCAGGCGCTCTGGCAGCAGGTCCGCGCGGAAGAGATCGACCAGATCCGCGAGCATCGCCGCAACGAAGCGACCGAACAGACGATACAGTTTTTTCGCCAGCATGACCTGGGCTTCCGCGTCCGCCGCCTGCGTTTCCTGGCCCGCCGCCTTGCCGAAACGCTGGAGGTGAGCGGCCATGCCGCGCCCGAAGCGCTCACCGCCATCCGCGACGCCGTCTATGGCGGCCTGGCGCTGTATCTCGAATGCGAGGCGGCCGATTATTATGACGACGACGTCATCGCCGCGGCAAAGCTCACCGCCAGCGACCCGGCGCGCGCCATGGCCGCGCTGGAGGCGGCACGCGACCTCAAGAGCCGCGACACCACGGCCGAGGCGATGCTCTCCGAAGCACTCTGGGCGCTGCCGCGTGACGAGCGGCGGCAGATCCTGCTCGCCTATCTGGGCTTCCCCTTTTACGACATCGCCACCCTGCCGCTGCTGCAGGGCGAAGGGCTGGACGAATATGACCCGGTGAAGGTCGACCGGATTTCGCCCGATGACTGCTCCGCGCTGCACCCGGACGGGCAGGACGTCGTGCTGCGGGGCCTTGAATTCAACAGCTTCGGCGCCTTCTTCAGCCGCGCCTATCGCGAGCATGACTATCTGTGGGGGCGGCTGCACGGGGCCGAGCGGCTGATCGACATCGTGATTTCCGCCCTGCCTGCCGGAGTCCAGCTTCCCGAAGGCGCTGCGGCGCGATATAGGGCGCGCGCGTTCCGTGCGATCCTGGACGAGGAGGCGGAGCGCCTGCCGCTCGTCGCGGAACTGATCGCGAGCCTGAGGAAGGATGTGGGGTGACAGGATATGGCGCGACGGGGGCAGGGATCGCGAAGCTGCTGGCGCTGACGCTGCTTTGCGCCACCACCGCATGCTCCTCCGGAGCGGGCACGGCGACGCGGGACAGCCGTGGCGAAACCGGCGCTTCCGCCACCCCCGCGACCAATGCCACGCCTGTGCAAGGCGATACCATGCTGACCGAGGTGGCCGATGCCAATGCCGCCGCCGAAACGCCGCCGCCGCGCCACGGCGACACGCCATCGCCCGGCCGACAGCCCCCGGCCCCCGAAGAAGCCCCCCTGCCCGACCTGCCCGAATCGAACGTCGCGGGCGATCCAACACCCTTTCCTACAGAGGTCACGACGTTCATGGTCGATCGTGACGGGTGCGATCATTTCCGGGGGGAAGAGCCCTATGACGCCGAACGGCGGGCCTATCTGGAAAAGAGCATCCGCGACCTGTGTACCGGGACCGACGCGAAACTGGCAGATCTGCGCCAGCGCTATGCCAAGAACCAGGATGTGGTGGCGGCGCTCGCAGGCTATGAAGACAGGATCGAGGCCGACCCGGACAATTGACATCCTGTCTTCCGGGGAGGCGCGCGTGGCCGCGATCATATCATCTGTGGGAAAGGGCGGCGCCAATGCGCCCGCCGACGTGGCGCTGGTCCAGCGCCTGCTGAACATATTGACGGCCCTGCTCGGCCTGCCGCCGCTGGTGGCGGACGGCCAGTGCGGCGCGCGCACCGTCGCGGCGATCGGCGCCTTCCAGTTCCGCATCATCGGCATGATCCGCCCCGATGGCCGCATCGACCCCGGCGGCAGGAGCTGGACAAGGCTGCTGGCCGAAGCCGATCCGCAGGCCATGGACCCGGCACGGCTGAGCGGCGCGGCATGGTGGCACGCCAATCAGGCACGCTATGCCAACAGCGCGGACATCAACGCCCTGGCCGATCCCTTTCGCGGCAAGGCCCACGCCTTCGTCACCGCCCTGCGCGATGCCGGGGCCAGCGTGCGGATCGGCGCCACGCGCCGCAACCCCACCCGCGCCTGGCTGATGCACCATTGCTATCGCATCGCCAAGGGGCAGGAAGCACCCGGCGCCGTGCCGCCCTATGCCGATTGCGACATCCTCTGGGACCACGGCACCCTCGCCGCCTCCCGGAAGGCCGCGCAGCAGATGGCCGACCTGTTCGGCATCGCCTATCTCCCCGCGCTCAACTCCCGCCATATCGAGGGCAAGGCGATCGACATGACGATCGGCTGGACAGGCACGCTGGCGGTGCGCGACGGCGCCGGCACGCTGCAACGGATCGGCGCCCCACGCGACGGCAGCAACGGGGCGCTGCACAAGGTCGGCCGAAGCCATGGCGTGGTGAAACTGCCATCCGACCCGCCGCACTGGTCCAGCGACGGGCATTGAAGAAAACGCAGGAAAATAAACATCATGCCAGCGAAAGCTGGCATCTCCTGCCTAGACGACTAACCTCTCGCAACGACCGGCGGCTGGACCTACATCATGACGAACGAGCCGCACGGCGTCTTGTATATCGGCGTGACAGCCGATCTGCCCGCGCGCATTTTCCAGCACAGGCAGGGCCCGGGTTCAGCCTTCTGCCGTCGCTACGGCATCAAGCGGCTGGTCCTGGCCGAACACCACCCGACGATCATGGACGCCATTGCCCGAGAGAAGGCGATGAAGGCATGGCGGCGCGCGTGGAAGATCGAACTGATCGAACAAGCCAATCCCGATTGGGATGACTTGTTCGATGTTATCGTATGAGGCCTGAGACCCCAGCTTTCGCTGGGGTGACGAGGGAAATCACGGGGGAAGGAAGGGCGCAACATGCGCCCACGCCCCCTACCCCCACATATCCTTGAGCTTGGTGAAGAAGCCCGACGACGCCGGGCATTCCTCGCCCGTTTCCGTCTCGCGGAAGGCTTCCAGCAATTCGCGCTGCTTCGCGGTCAGGCGGGTGGGGGTTTCGACGTCGATCTGCACCACCATGTCGCCCATGCCGCGGCTGTTGAGCACGGGCATGCCCGCGCCGCGCTGGCGCAGTTGCTTGCCGGACTGGATGCCGGCGGGAATGCGGATTTCGTGGACCTCCTTGTCGAGGCCCGGCACCTCGATGGTGCCGCCCAGCGAGGCGGTGGTGAAGCTCACCGGCACCCGGCAAAAGAGCGTCGTGCCTTCCCGCTCGAAGATCGCGTGGCGCTTCACATGCAGGAAGATGTAAAGATCGCCCGCAGGCGCGCCGCGCGCGCCGGCCTCGCCCTTGCCGGAAAGGCGGATGCGCGTGCCTTCGTCCACGCCGGCGGGAATGTCGACCGACAGCGTCTGCTGCTTGTCCACGCGCCCTTCGCCCCGGCAGGAGCGACAGGGGCTTTCGATCACCTTGCCGGCGCCATGGCAGGACGGGCAGGTCCGCTCGACCACAAAAAAGCCCTGCTGCGCCCGCACCTGGCCATGGCCGTTGCAGGTGGTGCAGCCCTTGACCCCGGTGCCCGGCGTCGCGCCCGATCCGTCGCAGGTCTCGCAGGAGGCGGAAATCTCGACCTCGATCTCGGTCGACTTGCCGTGAAAGGCTTCTTCGAGCGAGATTTCCAGATCGTAGCGCAGGTCGGCGCCGCGCCGGTTCTGCTGACGCCCGCCGCCGCCAAAGCCGCCACCGCCGCCGAAGATCGTCTCGAAAATATCGCCGATGTCGGAAAAGCCGCCCGCGCCGCCGCCAAAGCCGCCATGGCCGCCGCCCGCGCCGCCATTTTTGAACGCCGCATGGCCGAAACGGTCATAGGCCGCCCGCTTCTGCGGGTCCTTCAGGCATTCATAGGCCTCCGAGACCGCCTTGAACTTTGCCTCGCCATCGGAGCAGCCCCCGGTCTTGTCGGGGTGATATTTCATCGCGAGCTTGCGATAAGCGCTCTTGATTGTCGTAGCATCAGCGGTGCGCTCGATTTCGAGCAGCTCGTAAAAATCGATTTCGGTGCTCATCTTGCCCCCGACGGCATCTCTTCGCCGTCATCCCCGCGTCCGTGGAGATGACGGCGAGAGCGCATCCGTTATGCCTTGTTGTCGTCCACTTCCGAGAATTCGGCGTCGACCACATCGTCATCGGCCTTGGCAGCGCCATCGGCCGTCGGAGAGGCACCAGCGGCCTGTTCCTTCTCGTAGATCGCCTGGCCCAGCTTCATCGCCACCTGGGCAAGCTCCTGCGCCTTGGACTGCATGGCTTCCGCATCGCCGCTTTCCACGGCAGATTTGGTCGCGGCAATCGCGGTCTCGATCTCGGACTTGAGGGCAGCGTCGACCTTGTCGCCATGCTCTTCGATCTGGCGCTCGGTGGTGTGGATCAGGCTCTCGGCGTTGTTCTTCGCCTCGGCTGCCTCACGGCGCTTCTTGTCTTCCTCGGCGAAGCGCTCGGCATCCTTCACCATCTGGTCGATGTCGGCATCATTGAGGCCGCCCGACGCCTGGATCTTGATCTGCTGCTCCTTGCCGGTGCCCTTGTCCTTGGCGGACACGTTCACGAGGCCGTTGGCGTCGATGTCGAACGTCACCTCGATCTGCGGCACGCCACGCGGCGCCGGCGGGATGCCGACCAGATCGAACTGGCCGAGAATCTTGTTGTCCGCCGCCATTTCACGCTCGCCCTGGAACACGCGGATCGTCACCGCCTGCTGGTTGTCGTCGGCGGTCGAATAGACCTGCGACTTCTTGGCGGGGATGGTGGTGTTGCGGTCGATCATGCGGGTGAACACGCCGCCCAGCGTCTCGATGCCCAGCGACAGCGGGGTCACGTCGAGCAGCAGCACGTCCTTGACGTCGCCCTGCAGCACGCCGGCCTGGATCGCCGCGCCCATGGCGACGACTTCGTCCGGGTTGACGCCGGTGTGCGGTTCCTTGCCGAAGAATTCCTTCACGGCGTCGCGCACCTTGGGCATGCGGGTCATGCCGCCCACCAGAACGACTTCGCTGATCTCGCTGGCGGTGATGCCCGCGTCGGCCATCGCCTTCTTGCAGGGTTCCATCGTGCGCTTGATGAGGTCGGCAACCAGACGCTCCAGATCGGCGCGGGTGATCGTCTTCACCAGATGCTTGGGGCCATTCTGGTCGGCGGTGATGAAGGGCAGGTTGACTTCGGTCGACTGCGCGGACGACAGCTCGATCTTCGCCTTTTCGGCCGCTTCCTTCAGACGCTGCAGCGCCAGCTTGTCCTTGGTGAGGTCGATGCCCTCATCCTTCTGGAACGCGTCGGCCAGATACTGCACCAGCTTGGCGTCGAAATCCTCGCCGCCCAGGAAGGTGTCGCCATTGGTCGACTTCACTTCGAACACGCCGTCGCCGATCTCGAGGATCGAGATGTCGAAGGTGCCGCCGCCAAGGTCATAGACGGCGATGGTCTTGCCGTCCTGCTTGTCGAGGCCATAGGCGAGCGCGGCCGCGGTCGGCTCGTTGATGATGCGCAGCACTTCAAGGCCCGCGATCTTGCCGGCGTCCTTGGTCGCCTGGCGCTGGGCGTCGTTGAAGTAGGCCGGCACGGTGATCACGGCCTGCGTCACGGTCTCGCCCAGATAGCTCTCGGCGGTTTCCTTCATTTTCTGCAGGATGAAGGCGGAAATCTGGCTGGGCGAATAATCTTCGCCACCGGCCTTCACCCATGCGTCGCCATTGGAGCCCTTGGCGATGCTGTAGGGCACCAGCTCCATGTCCTTCTTGGTCATCGGATCGTCGAAGCGGCGGCCGATCAGGCGCTTCACCGCGAAGATCGTGTTGTCGCCATTGGTGACGGCCTGCCGCTTGGCGGGCTGGCCGATCAGGCGCTCGCCATCCTTGGTGAAGGCGACGATGGAGGGCGTGGTACGCGCGCCTTCCGCATTTTCGATCACCTTGGGCTTGCCGCCGTCCATGACAGCGATGCAGCTGTTGGTCGTACCCAGATCGATACCGATTACTTTTGCCATTTCTTCCTCTTCAAACCCCAAGATGTTCAGCGGTTGACGGCCCAATACCTCACGAATGCGCCAAGGCAAGGCCGGATTGCATGAGCGATATAGGCGCGCTTTTCCTTGGCACAAGGAGGTACGATGATTACGGTGGGAACCGACCGGAAACGAGACAATCCCCAGGAGATATCACAATGCCCGCCCCCCTGCGCCGACTGGCCACCGCAATGAAGCATAGCCTCGCTTCATCAAAGCGAAAAGCGGGGGGAAAAGCGGGCCTTTGCGCCGTCGCCATATTGGCGCTGCCACTGGCGCTTTCGGCCTGCGGCGATCCGCAGCCGCTTTATGTCGACCAGGCATGGGTCCGGCTCTCGCCCAACCCCGGCAATCCCTCGGCCGGCTATTTCACCGTGCATGGCGGGCCGCAGGCCGTGCAGCTGCGCGGCGTCATCACCGACCGCGCGCAGCGGATCGAGATGCACGAGAGCATGAAGCATGACGGCATGATGGTGATGCAGCCGATCGAAAGCGTCGACATTGCCGCGAAAGCCGAAGTCACCTTCGCGCCGGGCGGCAAGCATATCATGCTGTGGGGCGTGAACCCGACCGCGGTGCAGCAGGGCACGATGCCGCTGACCTTCCTCTTTTCCAATGGCGACCGCATCATCGTGGACGCGGTGATCCGCAAGCCCAGCGACGGCGCGCCCGCGCCCGCCGCCAATGCGAGCGGCGCGAAGGAATGACCGGGGCGGCGCACACGGCCCGATGACCCGATGAGCGGACGCCCCCTGACGGCGGCGGAACGGACGCTGGCCGCCTCCGTCTTCGGACGCGCGATCGCCTATGATGCCGTGCGCGTCCACAACCGGAAATGGTGGCCGCTGCAGCCCCGCGGCGTCGCCATGGCGCCGGACGGGCATCTGTGGTTCCACCCGCAAGGCGGCCTGTTCTGCGACGATTTCTGCGCCTCGCCACTGCACCTGCAGGGGCTGTTCATCCATGAGATGACCCATGTGTGGCAGGCGCAGACGCGCGGCAGATGGTGGCTGCCGCTGATGCGCCACCCCTTCTGCCGCTATGGCTATGAGGTCGAGCCCGGCAAGCCCTTCGCGCGCTATGGGATCGAACAGCAGGCGGAGATCGTGCGCCACGCCTTCCTGCTGCGCAGCGGCGTTGCGGTCGAGGACAAGCCCGACCGCGCCTTTTATGACGCGCTGTTGCCGTTCGGACCGGATGCGGAAAAGCGCGAAAGCCGGTTTTCGACCTGAGCGATTGCGGCGCTTCCCTTCCCGGGGCAAGCGCGGGGCCTTGACCCGCACGCCCCCGCAATGCTGGCCCCGCCCGGCAGCACCGCGCACAACGCCCGCAAAAGGCGCGCACAAAAAAGGGCGCCCGCAGGCGCCCTCTTCCGTCGGATAGACTTACCGCGGTCGGCTCAGTCCACCTTTTCCTTGTTATATTTCGGCGCGGCCTCGTTGAGGATCGCGAGGATCTTCTTCAGCGCGCCAGGCTCGTCGGTCTCTTCCATCGCGGCCAGCTCGCGGGCGAGGCGGCTGGAGGCGGCCTCGAAGATCTGGCGCTCGGAATAGCTCTGCTCGGGCTGGTCGTCGGCGCGGAACAGGTCGCGCGTCACTTCGGCGATCGACACCAGGTCGCCCGAATTGATCTTCGCTTCATATTCCTGCGCGCGGCGCGACCACATGGTGCGCTTGACCTTGGGCTTGCCCTTCAGCGTTTCCATGGCCTCTTCCAGCGTCTTGTTGGACGACAGCTTGCGCATGCCGACGCCTTCGGCCTTGTTGGTGGGCACGCGGAGCGTCATGCGCTCCTTTTCGAAACGCAGCACATAAAGTTCCAGCTCCATGCCGGCGATCTGCTCTTTCTGCAGCTCGATTACGCGGCCGACGCCGTGCTTGGGGTATACAACATAGTCACCGACGTCAAAGGACAGGGCCTTGGCAGCCATTGCGAACCTTTCTAATCTGGGAAACAGCGTGGCGCGACGGAGCATGTGCGGGGCATCATGCCTTTGAATCCGCGACGCCATCGTCAAGTCATGGGACGTTTCTTCTCCACGCGGCCACGGGGGATGGGCCGCCTGCTAACGTCCATGTAGCAGATTCGTAATAAAATTACCACCCCGCGCAGCTTCGCCACGCAGAAAACCCATAATCATCCCGACATCCGGCATCCTGTCATCCAGCGCCCGCAGCACAAGCGCGAACGGACCGGAGGCAGATGTCAGTCGCCAGAGCCCGGCTCGGCCGAGAAGAACTTCTCGAACTTGCCTTCCTGGTCCTTATAGTCATCGGCGTCGGCGGGCGCTTCCCCCTTTACCGTGATGTTGGGCCATTCCGCCGAATATTTCGTGTTGAGTTCCAGCCATTTTTCCAGGCCGTTCTCGGTATCGGGCAGAATCGCTTCGGCCGGGCATTCCGGTTCGCACACGCCGCAGTCGATGCACTCGCTGGGGTTGATGACCAGCATGTTCTCACCCTCGTAGAAGCAATCCACAGGGCACACCTCGACGCAATCCATATATTTGCAGCGGATGCAGGCGTCGGTCACGACATAGGTCATTGTGCAGCACTCAAGTTTCGACGGGAATTGGCCGCCCTGCTATTCCGGCGTCGCCCGCAGGTCAATATCCGCGAGCCAAGCATTTCTTCAGCCCCCCACCATGATTTCCTCATAGCAGGCCCGCGCCTCCGGCACGGGGCCGCGGCGGGCGGGAAGCGCGCTCACCCGCACCACGCGCACATGCCCGCCCTCGGGAAAGGTGATGAGGTCGCCCGGCCGCACCGGCGCATGGGCGCGCTCGATGCGGCGGCCGTTGACGCGGATATGCCCCTCCTCGGCCATTTTCTGCGCCAGCGTCCGGCTGCCGGCAAGCCGCACGAACCAGAGATATTTGTCGATGCGCAGCGCCGGGCCGCCGGCAGCGGATGTTGCGCGGCGCGGTTCAGCCATTGCCACCCAGCAGCGCGGCAAGCCCGGCAAAGGCATTGCCCGTCGCCGGGCCGGCCTTCGCGCCTGCACTGGCCGATCCATGGCCAGCAGAGGCGCCGCCGGGGGGCTGTTGCCGCGCGCGCGGGCCGGACGGGCGCCCGCCCTTGCCCTCTTGCCCCTTGCCCTCTTGCCTGCCCCCATGCGCTTCGGGCTTGCGCGCCTTCTGCCGGCCACGGAATGCCCAGTTGGCGCCCCCTTCCGGCGGGGCCTCGACCGGGCGGAAACCGGCCGCACGCATCAGTTGCAGGAAAGCGGGCTCATCCAGCCCCAGCGACACGATCTGCGGGCTGAGCGCGGTGAACGCCTCCCCCTTCGCGATCGCCTCATGCGCGGCCCGCGCCATGCGCTCGGCCATGTCGATGCGCAGCTGCCTGTCGCCAAAGGAGCGGAACCCTGCCAGCCGCGCGCCAGTCTGCGCCTGCCTGTCCTCCAGCGTCAGCAGCGTCAGCCCGGCGGGCGGCACCGGCAGCATGGCCAGGCCACGCCGCGCCGCCATCAGCGCCAGCCGCCAGCGCGCCGCGCCCGGCTTCAGCAGCCCCTGGTGGAACAGGTCGAGCACGCCGATCACGATGCCCGCGCGCCGCAGCAGGTGCCGCTGGTCCTTGTCCAGATGCCCCAGCGAATCGTCGATATCGACGCGCGCGATGATGCCCCCGGCGTCCGCCAACTGGGCAAAGACGGCGCGCACCACCGGCGGCACCTCCGGATCGCTCGCGCTCGCCACCATCTTCGTGAGCGGCAGCAGGTGGCGCTCCTTCTGCGCCTCCATCCACGCGCCCAGCCGCTCGACAATGCGCTTCTGCACATCCTGCGCGAGCGTCATCATCGCCTTGTCCAGCCGGATTTCCGGCGACAACAGCGCGGGGCCGGCCACCAGCGTCGCGACCTTCGCGCCATCCCACAACAGCGCAGGCACCTCGCCCGCCTCCGCACCCAGCGCAAATGCCGTATCGGCCGCCGCCAGCAATTCTTCCGCCTTACCGGTCAAAATCTTCCCCAATCGTCGTTCCGCTGCCGCCAGCAGCATCTTGCGGTCTCCACCGCGCGCATCGGGATCGACCGAGAATCGAAATCCGTCAAGACGCCCGATCGTCTCGCCGTCGATACTGACGCTGCCGTCGGCATCGATTTCCATCGGCAATTGCGAGGCATCCAGCCCCATATCGCGCAGCAATACCGCCGTTCGCCGGTCTACGAACCGCTGTGTCAGCGCGGCGTGCAGAGCATCGGACAGGCGCGTTTCCAATGCGCGGGTGCGCTCGATCATCTCGTCCGGCTGCGCCAGCCAGTCGGGCCGGTTGGCGACATAGGACCATGTCCGCGCCGCCGCGATTCGGCCCGACAGCGTGTCGATATCGCCCTGCACGCTGTCCAGCCGCGCGACATGCTGGGCAAACCAGTCCGTCGGGATATGGCCGTTGCCCTCGGACAGGAACCGCCACAACCGCTGCACCATGCGGACATGATGGTCCGTGCCCAGCTTCTGGAAATCGGGCAGGCCGCATGCGTCCCACAGCCGCCCCACCTGCGCGCGGCCCCGCACCCGCTCGCGCACCAGCGGATCGTCGGCCAGATGCTTGAGCACGGTGAGGTCGATGGCCTGCGGCGCGGCCCGCAATTCGGGGCGCTCGGGCCGCGTCTCCAGATCCTCGATCAACAGGTCCAGGCTGTCGCACCGCGGATCGCCATCGCGCCAGTAGAGGAAATCGAGCCGGGGGAAGCGATGCTCCTCGATCGCCATGATCTCCTCGGGCGTGAAGGCGGCTTCGCTCCCCTCCCCGCCCAGCGAGCCGAAGGTGCCGTCGCGATGATGCCGCCCGGCGCGCCCGGCGATCTGCGCCATCTCGCTCACCGTCAGCCGGCGCGTGCGCTGCCCGTCGAACTTGGTGAGGCTGGCAAAGGCGACATGATGCACGTCCAGGTTGAGGCCCATGCCGATCGCGTCGGTGGCGACCAGATAATCGACGTCGCCATTCATGAACATCGCCACCTGCGCATTGCGCGTGGCGGGCGACAGCGCGCCCATCACCACCGCCGCGCCGCCGCGCATCCGCCGCAGCATTTCGGCCACGGCATAGACCTCCGCCGCGGAGAAGGCGACGATGGCGGAGCGGCGCGGCAGGCGGGAGAGTTTCTTCGCGCCGGCATAGCTGAGCGTCGAAAAGCGCGGGCGGGCGACGATCTCCGCGTCCGGCACCAGCTTGCGTATCAGCGGCGCGATGGTCGCGGAGCCCAGGATCATCGTCTCCTCGCGCCCGCGCGCATGCAGCAGGCGGTCGGTGAACACATGCCCGCGCTCGGGGTCCGCGCCCAGCTGCGCCTCGTCCAGCGCGACAAAGGCATGGTCGCTGTTCGCCGGCATCGCCTCTGCCGTGCAGAGCACATAGCGGGCGCCGGGCGGCGCGATCTTCTCCTCGCCGGTCAGCAGCGCGACCTGGCCCGCGCCCTTCTGCGCGACCACCCGGTCATAGATCTCGCGCGCCAGCAGGCGCAGCGGAAAGCCCATGAGGCCGCTGGAATGGCCGCACATCCGCTCGACCGCCAGATGGGTCTTGCCGGTATTGGTGGGGCCAAGCACGGCCGTAACTGCAGATCGCGCGAAATTGGCCATGACAACCTCTATGTCGGCAAAGGCAAAGCGCGGCGCAAGGGGAATGATTGTCGCGGGCGCGACGAAGATGCCGGTCGGCGCCCCCTGTTCCTGTCACCCTTCGGCCGGCACAATTCACCGCATGCAAATATGGTTAACTCATTTGTTAATTTGACTTTAAGGCTGCTGGTTCACAAGAATGGCCGCAATGGCGCGGCGCGGGGGTCGTGGCAGCAAAAAATAGACCCGGGGGGTTGCCGGTTTTGTTTCATCACAGGGATCACCAGCCTGGCCAGGGCGGAGGCGTAGCCTCGTTGTGGCTGGCGGGGGCCGACGCTACCCCCACCCCGGCGACCGAGCGGCGCGACTGGCGCATGCGCCTGAAGGACTGGGCCGACGACGTCGACCTGGTGCCCGATCTTGGCCAGCATATCGGCAGCCGGCAATGGTTCCGGGGCCTTTTCACCTGCGTCGGGCTGTGCGCCGGCGCCATCGCCCTTTCCCCCGGTTTCCACCCGCTGCCCGCCGCCCCCGAAGCGCAGATGGACCAGCGCGCCTTCGATGAAATCCGCAGCCAGATGATCACGCCGCTGGCGCTCGGCGCCGACAGCGGCCGGCATATGGGGCCGACGGACGCGGTCTCACCGCTGGGCGAAACGCCCGAGCGCCCGCGCATCGACCTGACGGCGGCGGTGGGCATCGGCGACAGCTTCGCCCGCGCCCTCTCCCGCGCCGGCGTTTCCAGCAACGACATCGGCGCCATCACCAGTCTGGTGGGCGGCGATGTCGCGCCCGGCGCGCTCAAGCCCGGCACGCGGCTCGACATCGTGCTGGGCCGCCGCGCCAGCCGTTCCGCCCCGCGCCCGCTGGAAACCCTTGCCTTCCGCGCCCGGCTGGACCTTGGCGTCCAGGTCTCGCGCGAAAACGGCCAGTTGCGGATCACCCGCATCCCCATTCGCGTCGACGACACCCCGCTGCGCATTCGCGGCGTCGTGGGCGAGAGCCTGTATCGTTCGGCCCGTGCCGCCGGCGCGCCACCCAAGGCGATCCAGTCCTTCCTGCGCGTGATCGCGCAGCAGCTGGAGATCGAGAATATCAATGCGGGCGACCGTTACGACATCATCGTCGCCCACCGCCGTGCCGAAACCGGCGACGAGGAGGTCGGCGACCTGCTCTATGCCGGCCTCTCCCGCGCACGCGGCCGCGACATCGACATGCTCAAATGGACGACCGGCGGCCGCACCGAATGGTTCGAGGCGTCGGGCGTGGGCGAACGTCGCGGCGTGCTGGCCCAGCCGGTGGCGGGGCGCACATCGTCCAGTTACGGCATGCGCCGTCACCCGATCCTGGGCTATACCCGCATGCACGCGGGGATCGACTTCGCCGCAGCCTATGGTTCGCCGATCTATGCGGTGACGGACGGCATCGTCGTCTATGCCGGGCGGCATGGCGGCCATGGCAATTATGTGAAGATCCAGCATGGCGGCGGCATCGCCACCGGCTATGCGCATATGAGCCGCATCGCGTCGGTCCCCGGCCAGCGCGTGCGGCGCGGGCAGGTGATCGGCTATGTCGGCTCCACCGGCCTGTCGACCGGCCCGCATCTGCATTATGAGCTGTATCGCAACGGCGTGAACGTGAACCCGCTGTCGATCACCTTCACCACCGCCGCGCAACTGGCCGGGCGCGAACTCTCCGCCTTCCGCGCGCGCCTAGGGCAACTCAAGAGCCTGCAGGCAGGGCCACGCGAAGCGCCGAAGCGGACGGAGCAGAAGACGCTTTAGGTTTCCCCTCCACCGTCATGCTGAACGCGTTTCAGCATCCATCCCGCCTCCTCAACCTTGGCTCGTGGGGACAAATGGATGCTGAAACGCGTTCAGCATGACGACCCAAGCGGTAATCACGCCAGACCTTCCATCCTATTCTCCCGCCTGTCAGGACAGCCCGCCCCCTCTCCCCGCTTGCCAGCCGGGCGAGCGCGCTTATACCGGGGACCATGTCCGACGAAGATCTTTTCGCAAAAACCCCGCAGACCGCCACAGACTATGATGCCTCCGCCATCGAGGTGCTGGAGGGGCTGGAGCCGGTGCGCCGGCGGCCCGGCATGTATATCGGCGGCACGGACGAGCGCGCCTTCCATCACCTCGCCTCCGAAGTGCTGGACAATGCGATGGACGAGGCCGTCGCCGGCCACGCGACCCGCATCGAGATCACGCTGGAACCGGGCAACCGCCTGACCATCATCGACAATGGCCGTGGCATCCCGGTCGATCCGCACCCCAAATTCCCCGGCAAGTCGGCGCTGGAAGTCATCATGACGACGCTGCATTCGGGCGGCAAGTTCAGCGACAAGGCCTATGCGACCTCCGGTGGCCTGCACGGCGTCGGCATCAGCGTGGTCAACGCGCTGTCGCTCGACACGACGGTCGAAGTCGCCCGCAACAAGGAGCTGTTCCGCCAGAGCTTCAGCCGTGGCCTGTCGCTCGGCCCGCTGGAAAAGGTCGGCGCGGCCCCCAACCGACGCGGCACCTCCGTCGCCTTCATCCCCGACACCGAAATCTTCGGCGAGATGAAGTTCAAGCCCGCCCGGCTGCACAAGCTGGCGCGATCGAAGGCCTATCTGTTCGCGGGCGTCGAGATCCGCTGGAAATGCGCGGCCGAGCTGATCGCCGACGAGACCCCGACCGAAGCCGTGTTCCAGTTCCCCGGCGGCCTGGCCGACCATCTGCGGGAACAGGTGGGGGAGCGCGAATGCGCGACCACGCAATTCTTTTCCGGCGCGCAGGATTTCCCCGGCGGGGCGGGGCGCGTGGAATGGGCGGTCGCCTGGCCACTGTGGTCGGACGGCAGCTACAGCTGGTATTGCAACACCATCCCCACCCCCGACGGCGGCACCCATGAAGCGGGCCTGCGCGCGGCGCTGGTCAAGGGCATCCGCGCCTTTGCCGACCTTGTGGGGCAGAAGAAGGCGAAGGACATCACCGCCGAAGATGTGATGACCTCCAGCGAGATCATGCTGTCCGTCTTCATCCGCGATCCCCAGTTCCAGAGCCAGACCAAGGATCGGCTGACCAGCCCCGAGGCCGCGCGCCTCGTGGAAAATGCCGTGCGCGACCATTTCGACCATTTCCTGTCGGACAATATGGATCGCGGCAAGGCGCTGCTCGCCTATGTGCTGGACCGCATGGACGAGCGCCTGAAGCGCAAGCAGGAAAAGGAAATCAAGCGCAAGACGGCGACCAGCGCGCGCAAGCTGCGCCTGCCCGGCAAGCTGACCGACTGTTCGGGCGACGACCCGGAAGGCACCGAGATCTTCCTTGTGGAGGGCGACAGCGCCGGCGGCAGCGCCAAGCAGGCGCGCGACCGCAAGACCCAGGCGATCCTGCCCCTGCGCGGCAAGATATTGAACGTCGCTTCGGCCAACAATGCCAAGATCCTGGCGAACCAGGAAATCGCGGACATGATCCAGGCGCTGGGCTGCGGCACCCGCAAGGATTGCAACCCGGACAATCTGCGCTACGAACGCATCGTCATCATGACCGACGCGGATGTGGACGGCGCGCATATCGCGACGCTGCTGATGACCTTCTTCTTCCAGGAAATGCCCGAGCTGGTGCGGCGCGGCCATCTCTACCTCGCCCAGCCGCCGCTCTACCGCATCGTGGCCGGCGGCAAGAGCCTCTACGCCCGCGACGACGCCCACCGCGCCGAAATCATGGCCAAGGAGTTCAAGGGCAAGAAGGTGGAGGTCAGCCGGTTCAAGGGCCTTGGCGAGATGAACCCGATGCAGCTGCGCGAAACCACCATGGACCCCAGGACGCGCGGCCTCATCCGCGTCACCCTGCCCCCCGATATCGAGGACCGGCAGCAGGTGCGCGATCTGGTCGACCGGCTGATGGGCACCAACCCCGCCCACCGCTTCGCCTTCATCCAGGAAAATGCCGCCGCCGTGGACGAGGAAGCCATCGACGCATAGCGCATCGTCCCGTTAGCCGGCATCGCCTGACGGCGCGGGCATATCCTACGGCGCGGGCCTATCTGGTTGCGCGGGCGATCCGCCGGATCAGCGGCTCATGGCATAGAGGACAAGGCCCGCCAGCGAGGCGGCAAGCGATAGCAGCAGCGGCAGGACCGCGCGGAACCCCTCGCGCCAGCCGGCGATGACGATCGCCATCCCCGCCTTCGCGGCGGTGTTGACCAGCACCGGCGTCGCCAGCACCAGCCCGCTCGTCGCGCCGTCCATCAGCATGTCGGGCAGCCCCGCCAGCGTCAGCACGGCGGCATCCACATCCATCATGCCGGTCAGCCCCAGCACGACGGCGATGCCCCGGTCGCCAAAATGCGCGAGCGCCCAGCGCGCGACGAGGGAGAGCAGGGCGACCAGCCCCGCCAGCAGCAACGCCGGCCCGAACGCAAAGGGATTGCCCAGCCGCACCGGCCCGCCGCCATCCGACGCCTGCCGGCGCCACGCCAGAAATGCGAGCAGGGATGCCGTGACGGTCGCCGGCGCCATGACGAGCGCCAATGTGGGCACGGCACGCGGCACCAGCATGAAGGCCAGCACCTGCACCCGCACGAACATGACGATGGAGGCCAGCGCGATGCCCGCCGTCAACGCCCCCCGCGACTCCGGCTCGCCCTTCAACCGCCGGGCGAAATCGGCCGTGACCGCCGTCGAGGATACCAGCGCGCCCGTCACCGCGATGATCAGGATGCTACGTTCGCTGCCAAAGCGTCGCGCCGCGACATAGCCCGCGAAAGAAAGGCCGGCCACCAGCACCACGACCATCCAGATGCCGCGCGGGTTCCAGGCGCCATAGGGCCCGTAATCGGCATCGGGCAGCAGCGGCAGCACGACCAGCGCCACGATCAGGAAACGGGCAACCCCCTCGATCTCCTCCTCGCTCATGCCCTTCAGCAGCGCGTGCATGGACTGCCGCGCGTTCAGGATCGCGAAGGTCGCGGCGGCGGCGGCCAGCGCGATGCCGGGCGTCACGCGGACGGCGACGACCCCGATGCCGAAGGTCAGCATGCCGGCGATCGTCGTCGTGGCCGACTGCGCATCCTCGCGCGCGGCCCGCCAATATCCGATCGCCAGCGGCACCGTCACCACGAACCCCATCAGCACCGCCAGAGGATCGGACAGCAGCCCCGCAATGCCGCCGCACAGGCCGATCAGGGCAAAGGTGCGAAAGCCCGCGACCCGCCGCCCCGCGCCCAGCGCCCGCTGCGTCCAGCCCCGTTCCATGCCCACCAGCAGCCCGGCGGCCATCGCCCCCAACAGGCCGACAAGCGCATGGGAAATCTGGGGCACGTCCTGTCTATCCTCTCGCTACGCCGCCGGAACCGATATGCGGCTTTCCGGGCGCCGGCGCCATCGCCTTGTTCCGGCCGGAAGGGATATTCGCCCGCGCGTCGCCGGCCTTCAGGGGCGCAACGCGGATCAGTCCTCGCGCGGTTCGTAGCCGAATGCCTTCTTCGCCAGCTTCACCACCTCCGGGTCGGCATCCGGCATGTGCATGGGCACCAGCTTTTCCAGCGTGTCGGCGATATGGGTGAGCGCCGCGATCCGCGCCGCCTTGCGGTTGTTGCCGTCGATCACCTTCCACGGCGCCCAGCGGCTGTCGGTATGCTTGAACATGTCGTGGATGGCGTCGAGATAATCCTCGCGCCGGGCGCGGTTGCGGTAATCCTCCATGCCGGTCTTCCACCGCTTCCAGGGCGTGTCGAGCCGCTGGGCGAGCTGCTCGTCCTGCTCCTTCTGGGTCACATGGATGAACAGCTTGACGAAATTCGTGCCGTGGTCGACCTGCTGCGCCTCGAATTCGTTGATCTCGTCATAGCCGCGCTTCCATTCGCGCTCGGCGCAATAGCCCTCCACCCGCTCCACCAGCACCCGGCCATACCAGCTGCGGTCGAACACGGAGATGTTGCGACTGGCGGGCAGGCGTGCCCAGAAGCGCCAGAGGAAATGGCGGTCCTTTTCTTCCTCGGTCGGGGCGCTGATCGGCCAGACCTGGAAATAGCGGGGGTCCCATTCTGCCGTCATCCGCTTGATGATGCCGCCCTTGCCGGCCGCATCCCAGCCCTCGAACATGATGACCGATCGGCGCTGGTGGACGATATGGGCGACCTGCACCTTGGCCAGCCGCTCCTGCAGGTCCGACAGCGCCTCGTCATAGTCGCCGTCCAGCTTGTGGCCCTTTTCGTAATCCTCAAGCCTGATCGTCATGCGCGCGCCCTTTCCTGTCATGCCGGATCAAGTTCAGCATGACAGGAAGGATATAGCCAGTGCCGATCGACAGGTCAGCCCTTGCTCGGCTCCACCACGCGGATGTGCAGCTCGCGCAGTTGCTTCAAGGCCGCCGGGCTGGGCGCGCTCATCAGCAGGTCTTCGGCGCGCTGGTTCATCGGGAACAGCGTGATCTCGCGCAGGTTCTGCGCGTCGCACAGCAGCATGACGATGCGGTCGACGCCGGCGGCCATGCCGCCATGCGGCGGCGCGCCATATTGGAACGCGCGATAGAGGCCGCCGAAGCGCTCCTCCACATCCGCCTTGCTGAGGCCGACCAGTTCGAACGCCTTGACCATCAGTTCGGGCGACTGGTTGCGAATGGAGCCCGACGCGATCTCATAGCCGTTGCAGACCATGTCATATTGATAGGCATTGATGGTCAGCGGGTCCTGCCCGTTCAGCGCATCCAGCCCGCCCTGCGGCATGGAGAAAGGATTGTGCGCGAAATCGATCTTCTTCTCGTCCTCGTCATATTCGTAGAAGGGGAAGTCTACGATCCAGCACAGTTCGAACCGGCTCTTGTCGATCAGGTCCAGCTGCTCGCCCACGCGGTTGCGCGCAAGCCCGGCGAGCCTGGCCGCCTGGCTTTCCTTGCCGGCGGCGAAGAACACGCCGTCATTGGGGCCAAGGCCAAGCGCCGCGATCAGCTTCGCGGTCGCGTCCTCGCCATGGTTCTTGGCGATCGGGCCACCGGGCACGCCATCCTTGATGTTGATATAGCCAAGGCCCGAATAGCCCTCGCTACGCGCCCAGTTGTTCATCTCGTCGAAGAATTTGCGGCTGCCCGCGCCGGCGCCCGGCGCCGGGATCGCGCGGATCACGCTGCCGCTGTCCACAAGGCTCGCGAAGATGCCGAAGCCCGATCCGACGAAATGCGCGGTCACGTCGGTGATGACGACGGGGTTGCGCAGGTCCGGCTTGTCCGACCCGTATTTCAGCATCGCCTCGGCATGGGGAATGCGCGGGAAGCTGCCCGCGGGCGTCACATGGCGGCCATCGGCGAACGCCTCGAACACGCCGGCGATCACCGGCTCCATCGTGTTCCACACATCTTCCTGCGTGACGAAGCTCATCTCCAGGTCGAGCTGGTAGAATTCGCCCGGCAGGCGGTCGGCGCGCGGGTCTTCGTCGCGGAAGCAGGGCGCGATCTGGAAATAGCGGTCGAAGCCGGCGACCATCAGCAGCTGCTTATACTGCTGCGGTGCCTGCGGCAGGGCGTAAAACTTGCCGGCATGGATGCGGCTGGGCACCAGGAAGTCGCGCGCGCCCTCAGGCGAAGACGCCGTCAGGATCGGTGTCGAATATTCGGTGAAGCCTTCCCCTTCCATGCGGCGGCGCATGTCGGCGATGATCTTCGTGCGCTTCACGATATTGGCGTGCAGCTTTTCCCGCCGCAGGTCGAGGAAGCGGTAACGCAGGCGGATATCCTCGGGATATTCCTGGTCGCCCGCCACCGGCATCGGCAGCTCCTGCGCGGCGGAGAGGACCACCGCGTCGTCGGCGCGGATTTCGACCTCACCCGTGGGCAGGTTGGGGTTGATCGCTTCGTTCGCGCGGGCCACCACCCGGCCGGTGATGGTGACGACGCTTTCGGCGCGCAGGGATTCGATCACCTGGAAGACGGGGCCGTCCACCTCGGTCACGATCTGGATCATGCCATAATGGTCGCGCAGGTCGATGAAGACCAGGTCGCCATGATCGCGCTTGCGATGCACCCAGCCCGAGACACGGACGGTTTCGCCGACATGGGCGGTGCGCAGTTCGGCGCAGACATGGGTACGATAGGCGTGCATGGTTTTCGTTCTTCCAGAGCGTTTGCGGAAATGACAAATGCAGTTTGGCGGTCTATGGCCTTCATTGTCGAATAAAGACCTGCCCGCCACGGAGCGGGCCAGCCCATAATAAGATCGAAGACCATATGCAAATCCATCCGCTGATTACCGACAGCAAGACCCTTGCCCAATTCTGCGCCCGCATCGCCCAATCGCCCTATATCGCCGTCGATACGGAGTTCATGCGCGAGAACAGCTACTGGCCCGACCTGTGCCTGGTCCAGATCGCCGACGCCAATGAAGCCGCGGCCATCGACCCCAAGGCGCCCGGCCTGGACATGACGCCGATGCTGGACCTGTTCGTCGCCAATGACGATGTGCTCAAGGTCTTCCATGCCGGCGGGCAGGATCTGGAAATCATCTTCAACATGACGGGCAAGACGCCCTTTCCCATGTTCGACACGCAGATCGCGGCGATGGCGCTCGGCCTTGGCGAGCAGATCGGCTATGGCAATCTGGTCGACGCGTGGCTGGGCGTCAATCTGGACAAGGGCGCCCGCTTCACCGACTGGGGCCGCCGCCCGCTGGACAAGCGCCAGATCGACTATGCCATCGGCGACGTCACCTATCTCATCCAGATTTTCCCGATGATGCTGGCGGAGCTGAAGAAGACCGGCCGTGGCGGCTGGCTCGACCAGGAGATGGAGCGGATCACCGATCCCGGCAATTACATGACCCTGCCCGAAGACGCATGGAAGCGGGTGCGCATCGCCAGCCGCAAGCCCGACGTGCTGGGGCGCCTCAAGGCACTGGCCGCCTGGCGCGAGCGCGAGGCGCAGGACAAGAACCTGCCGCGCGGCCGCATCGTCAAGGACGAGACGCTGGCCGACATCGCCAGCCACCCGCCGCGCAAGCAGGAAGACCTTGCCAAGGTGCGCGGGCTGTCCACCGCCTGGAAGGCCAATGACATCGGCGCGCGGATGATGGCCGAACTCGAACATTTCGCGCCGCTCGGTCGCGATGAGATGCCGGAGAAGGACGCGAAGAAGCCGGGCCTGGGCAAGGACGGCGCGCTGGTGGCGGACCTGCTGAAGCTGCTGCTCAAGATCCGCTCGCGCGAGATCAACGTGGCCTCGCGCCTGCTCGCCCGCTCGGACGATCTGGATGCGCTTGCCGCCGGCGTGCGCGACGGGCTGTCGATCCTCGAAGGATGGCGCTATGAACAGTTCGGGCGCGACGCCGTCGACCTGGTGGAGGGCCGCATGGCCTTCGCCGTCCGCAACGGCCGCCTGCGCATGACCAGAACGGAGAGCGCCGCATGAGCAGGATGTCCGCAATCGTCACATTGGCCGCGACCGCAGCCATGGCCCCGCTCACCGCCTGCGCGCCCATGGGCCAGCAGGCCGACGCGGGCACGCCCCCTGTCCCCGCGCCGGCGGGCGACGAAGGCCCCTGCAAGAATGAAGCGGTGGCGCAATTCATCGGCCAGAAGGCCACGGCGGAACTGGGCGCCCGGATGCTGTCCGCCTCCGGCGCCAGAACCCTGCGCTGGGGCGGCCCCGGCACCGCCATGACCATGGACTTCCGCCCGGACCGGCTGACGGTGAGCTATGACAAGGACATGGCGATCACGTCCGCACGGTGCGGGTGACGGGCGGTGCGGGTGACGGGTTGACCCCGGCCTGCCGGCCAGACATCTATGAAGCCCCGGCAGGCACCGGGCCGCGATGGACCCGATGACCGCCATCGCACGCGGTTGCCCTCAGGATTTACGGGCCTTGCGCGCGGCATAGCGCGCGTCGCGCGCAGCCTTTTTCTCGGCGTCGGTCAGGGGGGCCGCCACCTCCTCGACAATGGCGGCGTCCAGCCTGGCCGCGGCCTTGTCCGCCTTGGCCTGTGCGATTTCGGCACGCCTGGCGGCGCGCTTCGCTTCGGCGGCCGCTTCACGCTTCTGTTCGGCAGCCCGACGCTCAGCGATCACCGCTTCGTCCACAACGGGCTTGCTCTGCAATTGAGTCAGGGCCTTCAGCTTCGCCTGCCTGGCAAGTGCCGTCCGCTCCTGAAAACTGGGATCTTTATAGGAAGCCATGGATGATATGATATTCCCGGTTAACGGCCGCAGGCGCCATCGCATGATGGGCGGCCCTGTCGGTCTTCATGTCCTGCATCGGCCGGTGCGCCCGCAAGGCACGCAACAAGGCCCGGCGACAGGATATTCAAAAGAAACAGTGCGAGCAACCGTCAGGTTGCCCGCACCATGGAGTCTTCAGGCAGACTGCAGATTCACAGCCGAGGTCTTGCCCCGACGATCGGTCTCAAGCTCGTAGGAAACGCGCTGATCCTTGTCGAGCGTATGCATCCCTGCGCGCTCGACGGCAGAGATATGCACAAAGGCATCGCCGCCGCCATTTTCAGGCGCAATAAAGCCATAGCCCTTGTCGGCATTGAAGAATTTAACGGTTCCGGTGATGGTGGTCATATGGGTATCCTTTATCCCATGTATGACGGGCATACGCCAACAACGGCGCATCCCGGCTTCTGTAAGGCTAGAAAGGGACAAAGGGGGCAAAAAGCTGCCCAATATCCGTCGCACGCGACGTCAGCGGCCCGCATGTAGGCGAAATAATATGAAAATGCAAAATATTCCTGCCCGGCGATCGACAGCCCGATGCCATGGGTGCGGCCCGGCACGACCAGCAGCCCGGCCTCATGATTTCCGCCCTCTCCCGCAAGGCTCAACGCAGGACATCGGAATGTCCGGCCAAGATTCGGCGATAGGGAGAAGGAATGCCGTCAATAACGCTCGCATTCCAGCCAGCGCCAAGCGATAGCCCGCCCGGACATTTCCATGCCACCCTCGCGCGCCTTCCGCCATGCGGGCAGGCCACATGGCCCTTCCTCAGCCCTCCACTTCCATCCGGTATTTCAGCCCCATCGCCTGCGCCAGCTGCTTCAGGCGCCGCTCCACCGCCTCGCCATACAGGTCGGCATGATGGGCGGGCAGCACCAGCAGCAGCCCCTTCTCGTCCGCTTCCAGCCGCCCCGCGCGCAGCGGGCCTTCGACCCCGCCGGAGAGCCGCTGGCCAAGGCGGATCGCCAGGCCCCACAGCGCCGCGCGGCGCAGCATGTCGGGCGAGGCCAGCCGCGCGACATCGGGCGGGGAGCTAGGTCCGCCGCCAAAATTGCTGTGCAGCGCCTGCGCCAGCATCGCCCGCCCCTCGACATCGATGCCGACCCAGCTGCCATGCAACGCAACCTCCACGCCACGTTCGGAGCGGAAATCGGGGTTCGCGCGCCAGCCCACATCGGCCAGCAGACAGGCGGTGCGACGGATGCGGCGCCAGCGCGCGCCATCCTCCAGGAACAGCGGCGCGATCCAGTTCTCGATCAGGTCGCCATGGCCGGCAAAGCGCCCCTGCGCCTCGCCCTCCGCCTCCGCCGCGATCAGCAACGGGTCCTGCATCCGCACGTCCTGCGGCAGCGCCTCGTACAGCAGCCCCTCACGCAGACCATAAGCCGAAGCGATCAGCCGCGAACTCTTCAACTGCCGCACCATGACGGAAAGCAGCGCCGCGGCCCCCGGCAAGGTCGGGATGCGCGACGCGGTGATCGCGGGCACGCCCCTCAGCGTATCGCGCGCCATATGGGCGATCACGCGAACCAGCCCGGCGGCGCGGTCGGGCGCCATTTCATAATGGTGGATGACCGGCAGCGGAAACTGCGTCAACTGCATGTCCAGCCGCGCCAGCGCGCGCCATGACCCGCCGACCATGTAGAAAGGCAGGCCGGGCTGCGCATGGCCGCCGCCAATGTCCCAGCCTTCCTTCTCCAGCAGCTTCTTCACATGGCGTTCCAGCGCGCCCTGCCCCTTGGCCCGGATTTCCGGCAGGCGCAGCACGCCCAGCGGCAGCGACGTCACCTGATGCACGGCGCCGTCCCTGATCCGCACCAGCTCCAGGCTGCCGCCGCCCAGATCGCCGACAATGCCGTCCGCGCCCGGAATGGCGGAGAGCACGCCATAGCCCGATGCCGCCCCCTCCTGCGCGCCGGAGAGCAGCTCGACCCGCAGGCCGATGGCCGTGGCGCGCGCGATGAATTCATGCCCGTTGGAAGCGTCGCGCACGGCGGCGGTCGCCACGCAGCGCAGATGATCCACCTTCATCTCGGCGGCCAGATGGCGGAAACGGGCGAGCGCCAGCAGGCCGCGCTCCATCGCCTCCGGCTCGATCGCGCCGGTCCTGCTGAGCGACGCGCCCAGCCCCGCCATCACCTTTTCGTTGAACAGGGTGAAGGGCAGCCGGCGCGGCCCGTCATACACGACCAGGCGGACGCTGTTCGATCCGATGTCGATAATCGCGGTCCGCGCGGTCGCGAGCGCGGCGGACGGCTCCGGCACAACGGCAAGGCGGCGCTGCGCGGCGGCGCTGGCGCGTTCAAGCATGTTGGGCATCGGGTGTCGGAACCATGGTCACGGCCGGCGACGCAGGCTGAGCTTGGGCACCGCCTCGGCAGTGTCCATGGCCGCGCCGCGCCCGGACAGCGATGGATTGGTCATGAAATAGCGATGCAGGTTGAACGGCCGGTCATTGGGCACCAGCCTGCGATAGCGCCCGTCGCTTTCCAGCACCCAGCTCTGTTCATTGTCGATGAGGTTGGCGACCATCACCTGGTCGAGCACCTGATCATGCACGGTCGGGTTCTCGATCCGCAGCAGATATTCGACCCGGCGGTCGAAATTGCGCGGCATCCAGTCGGCCGAGCTGATGAACACCTTGGCCCCGTTATTGGGCAGCGACTGGCCATTGCCGAAGGCGGCGATGCGGCTGTGCTCCAGGAAGCGGCCGACGACGGACTTCACCCGGATATTCTCCGACATGCCCGGCACGCCCGGCCGCAGGCAGCAGATGCCGCGCACGATCAGGTCGATCTGGACCCCGGCATTGCTGGCGGCATAGAGCTTTTCGATGATCGCCGGGTCGACCAGCGAGTTCACCTTCACCCAGATGCTGCCGGGCCGGCCGGCACGCACATGGTCGATCTCCGCATCGATCTGTTCGCCCAGCGTATCGCGCAGATTGCGGGGCGAGATGGTCAGCACTTCCAGATGCTGCGGCTCGACATAACCGGTGATATAGTTGAACAGCGCGGCGGCATCCCGCCCCAGCCGCGGATCGGCGGTGAAGAAGCTGAGGTCGGTATAGATGCGCGCGGTGATCGGGTGGTAATTGCCCGTGCCGAAATGGCAGTAGGTGCGGAACTGCTCGCTCTCGCGCCGCACCACCATGGAGACCTTCGCATGGGTCTTCCAGTCGATGAAGCCATAGACGACCTGCACGCCCGCCCGCTCCAGCGCGCTTGCCCATAGCAGGTTCTGCTCCTCGTCGAACCGGGCCTTCAGCTCGACCACGGCGGTCACGGACTTGCCCGCCTCCGCCGCATCGATCAGCGCGCGGATGACGGCGGATTGCTTGCCCGCGCGGTAGAGCGTCTGCTTGATCGCCACCACGTCCGGGTCGGCCGCCGCCTGCTTCAGGAAGGCGATGACGACGTCGAAGCTCTCATAAGGGTGGTGGACGATGATGTCCTTGGCCCGGATCGCGGCAAAGCAGTCGCCGCCATATTCGCGGATTCTTTCGGGGAAACGCGGGGCATAGGGCTCGAACTTCAGGTCCGGCCTGTCTTCGTCGACAATCGTGGCCAGGTCGCCCATGCCCACGAAGCCGCTGGTTTCGGCAACGATCGCATCATGGCCCTGCAGCATTTCCTGCAGCATCTCCTCGACCGCTTCGGGCACCCGCTCCTCGATCTCAAGGCGGATCACGCGGCCGCGCCGGCGGCGCTTGATGGCGCTGCGATAATAGCGGACGAGGTCTTCGGCCTCTTCCTCCAGCTCGATATCGCTGTCGCGGATGATGCGGAAGACGCCGCTTTCCTTCACCCGATAGCCGGGGAACAGCTTGCCGGAGAAGCGCCGGATGATCGCCTCCAGCGCGATATAGCGCGCCGGTTCGCCGGGCACGCGCACGAATCGCGACAGGGTGCCGGGGATCATCACCAGTTCCCGCACCGACTGCTTGTCGGACAGGCGGACAAGGTCGAAGACGATCGACAGCCCCTGATTGGGGATGAAGGGAAAGGGGTGCGCCGGGTCCAGCGCCTGCGGCGTCAGGATCGGGAAAATCTGTTCCTGAAAATGATTTTCCAGCCATGCGTCGGCTTCCGGGTCGATGGTCTTTTCACCGATCACCAATATGCCCGCCGCCGCCAGCTCCGGGTGCAGCGCGTGCCAGACCCGCTGCTGCTGCGCCATCAGCCGGTCAGCTTCCGCGGAGATCGCCGCGAGCTGCTGCGCCGGGGTCAGCCCATCGGCGGAGCGCAGGTCCACGTCCTGCAGCTGCTGCCCCTTGAGGCCCGCGACCCGGACGGAGAAGAATTCGTCCAGATTATTGCCCGAGATGGACAGGAAGCGCAGCCGCTCCAGCAGCGGATGCGCGGCATTGGTCGCTTCCTCCATCACCCGCTGGTTGAACGCCAGCCAGGAGAGTTCGCGATTGAAAAAACGGTCTGCCGGCACGGCGAGGGCAACGGCGGCGGGGTCGACTTCGGCCACTATGCCTCCTTGATGATCTGGCGCGACGCGCAGGGCGCGGGGTCGCCCCGGACTATAGGCAAAAGGCCGGCCGATTGCAGGACTTCTTTTGCCATCACGACAGAAATCTTCCTGCCTGCAGCCACGGAGGCGTGGTTGAGCCGGTCGACCACGGCAGCCACCGCATCATAGCTGCGCTCGATACGGCGCACGAGGAAATCGGGGACATCCGCCGCCCAGGCCGTGCCCGCCGCCGCGAGCCCGCGCTCGATCAGCGCCCGCACCAGCGCCTCGTCCGGCTGGGCGATCGCCACATGGGGGGCGGCGGCAAGGCGGGATTTGAGATCGGGCAACGTCACGCGCCACTCCGCCGGCGGGCGATCGGCGACCAGCAGCAGCGGCCGCCCCTCCAGCTGCGCACGGTTCCAGGCGTGGAACAGCAGCTCGTCCTCCACCTGCTCAGCCTGCTCGATCACCGTACCGTCGGATGCGGCGGCGAATTGCCGCGCCAAGATGCTGCGGCCCGAGCGCGGCGGGCCGGAGAGGATGCTGGTCCGCACCTTCCAGTCGCGCCAGCCTTCCAGATGGCGCACCGCGATCTGATTCGCCTCGCTGACCAGGAAGGCGCCCTCTCCCCCCTGCCCGCTCCAGTCGAAGGGCAGGCCGATCTGGGTCACTGGGCGGGCGCCGGCGCTGCGGCCACGCGGCGGATGCGCAGGGTCGTGCCGGCAACGCTGACGGTATAGCCGCGCGCCTGGAGCGCCGTGCGCAGCGAATCGACACTGCCCTCGAAGCTCACCTGCATGACGGAGGTGCCGCCCAGCGCAAGGCTGCTGGTCGATGCCGACCGCACGCCGGCAATGCTGCGCAGCACTGCCTCCCCCTGGGAGACGGAGCCGACATTGGGCGTATCATATTGGACCGAGAAGCTGCCGATACTGGCGGCCACCGGCACATCGACCGTCTCGATCGCGTCGGCGGCATTGTCCGTCGGCAGCAGGTCCGGGTCCACCGGCTCCTCGATCACCAGCGACGGGTCGGGGCGCAACTGGCCGGAGATCAGCGCCTGCACATAAAGCTGGTCGATCCGCTGGACCGCCTGGTCCATCATCGCCGGCAAGGCGGCCTCATTGGCGGCGCGCAGGGCAAAGGTGCCGATCAGGCTGTTGTCGGGGCCGTAGCGGGCGGCAAAATGCCCTTCCACCGGCCCGCCCGGCCACAGCCGATGCAGCCGCGCGATGGGGATCACCACATCGGCGGCGCCATATTGATCGAGCAGCACCCGCCACCACAAACGGCTGCGCCGCCCGATCTGGCCATTGTTGAGCAACAGCGGATCGGCGCTGGTGCCACTGGTGCGGACATAGTCGATGGCGCTGTCGCCGGTGCGGAACCGCGCCCAGGCTTCCTGCCACCGGTTCACGCTTTCATAGGATGTCGCCATGCCGCCATCCCACAGCACGGGGATGACCAGCAGCGGCGGGGAGCGCATCGTCGCCCCCTTGAAGCCCAGAATCTGGCCGGCGCGCGCGCGATCGAACAGCACGCCCAGGGTCGCGATATAGCGATTGGGGCCGATCTGTTCATATTGCACCTCGATGCCCGAGACGATCGCTTCCAGCTGCGAATCGGAGAGCACAGGCGCGCCGGTGCCGGGGTTGGTGCGGGTCCACAGCGTCCGCCAGGCAAGCCGCTGCGCCTGTCGCCAGCCGGCCATGCGCGCCGCTTCGGCATTGGGGGCGAACATGTCCACCTTGACGCTGCTCACCTCGAAATCGCCGCCGCTGGCGATGGGCGGCACGCCGCGCTCGCCCTCGATCTGGGCGATCAGCGCCGCTCCCGCCAGCGCCACGATGGCCAGAAAGGCGATGTGCAACGGCCGGATGGTCAGGCGAGGCAAAGCGAAGGTCGGGGTCACGGCGCCCTTTTGACGACAAAATGCCGCGAAGCCAAGCGCGATTGCGCGCAGCCCGACTTGATAAAATCCGGCAAACGGCTAGGGCGGCGCGCATGAGCAAGCCCACAGAAACGCCCTCCGCCACAGACAGCTCCCAAAGCGGCGGCTCCTATAGCTATGCCAAGGCAGGCGTGGATATCGCCGCCGGCAACGCGCTGGTGCGCGCCATCGCCCCGCTCGCCAAGGCGACCCGTCGCCCCGGCGCGGACGCGGAGCTGGGCGGCTTTGGCGGCTTCTTCGACCTGAAGGCGGCGGGCTATGACGATCCGCTGCTGGTCGCGGCCAATGACGGCGTCGGCACCAAGCTGAAGCTCGCCATCGACCATGATCGCCACGATGGCGTCGGCATCGATCTGGTGGCGATGTGCGTCAACGACCTGATCGTGCAGGGCGCCGAGCCGCTGTTCTTCCTCGACTATTATGCCACCGGCAAGCTGGAGAGCGGCGTCGCCGAGCGCGTGATCGCGGGCATTGCCGAGGGGTGCCGCATCGCCGGCTGCGCGCTGATTGGTGGCGAAACCGCCGAAATGCCGGGCATGTACGCGGCTGGCGATTATGACCTTGCCGGTTTCTGCGTCGGCGCGGTGGAACGTGCCCAGGCGCTCACCGGATCGAGGGTGAAGGCGGGCGACATCCTGCTCGGCATCGCGTCTTCGGGCGTGCATTCCAACGGCTTCTCGCTGGTCCGTCGCTTGGCCGCCGACAAGGGCTGGAAGCTGGATCGCCCTGCCCTGTTCGACAATGAAGTGCTGCTGATCGACGCGCTGATGGCGCCGACGCGCATCTATGTGAAGAGCCTGCTGCCGCTGGTGCGCGCGGGCAGCATCAACGCGCTGGCCCACATCACCGGCGGCGGCCTGCTGGAAAACATCCCCCGCGTGCTGCCTGAAGGCTGCCATGCAACCGTCGACGCCGACAGCTGGGCCCAGCCGCGCCTGATGGCCTTCCTGCAGGCGCAGGGGCATATCGAGCCGGAGGAAATGGCCCGCACCTTCAACTGCGGCATCGGCATGGTGCTGGCGGTCGACCCCGCGCAGGCCGACGCTGTGCGCGCGGCGCTGATCGAGGCGGGCGAGGATGTGCATGTGATCGGCGGCATCGAAGCGGGCGAAAAGGGCTGCACCGTCAAGGGATCGGTCGAGACCTGGAGCGCGCGCAGCGACTGGACGGCGACGCATCTGGGATAAAAGCCATGACCAAGGCCAAAGTCGGCATCCTCATTTCCGGCCGTGGATCGAACATGGCGGCGCTGGTCTATGCGGCCAAGGCGGCCGATTGCCCCTATGAGGTCGTGCTGGTCGCGGCCAACGACCCCGACGTGCCCGGCCTCGCTTTTGCCATGGCAGAGGGCATCGCGACCTTCGGCCAGAGCCACAAGGGGCTGAAACGCGCGGAGTTCGACGCGATCATCGACGCGCAGCTGCGCGCGGCGGGCGCCGAATATGTCGCGCTGGCCGGCTATATGCGCCTGCTCTCGCCGGAATTCGTCGCCGGATGGGAGGGACGGATGCTCAACATCCACCCTTCCCTGCTCCCCAAATATAAGGGGCTGCACACCCATGAGCGCGCGATCGAGGCGGGCGACACATGGGCGGGCTGCTCGGTCCATGTCGTGACCGCCGAGCTGGATGACGGCCCGGTGCTGGGGCAGACGAAGGTCGCCATCCTGCGTGGCGACACCGCCGATGCGCTCGCCGCCCGCACGCTCATCGCCGAGCATCAGCTCTATTCGCGCACGCTCGCCGATTTCGTCACCCGCGAGAGCACGCCCGAGGCGTTGCTGGAAAAACTGCGCGCGCTCGTCGCGCAATTGCCCGCGACCGATGAGGTCACGTCCCATGGCATGCCCTGCTTCGGCATCGAGAAGGGCAAGAAATTCGCCTATTTCACGCAGGATCATCATGGCGACGGCATCGTCGCGCTGATTGTGAAGACCGCCGCCCCCGAAGAACATGCGATGCTGATCGAAGGCGACCCCGACCTTTATTACCGCCCCGCCTATTTCGGCGCCGCCGGCTGGATCGGCATCATTCTTGGCCGCCATACGGACTGGGACCATATCGCCGGCTGGCTGGAACGCAGCTGGCGCAGCGTCGCTCCGCGCAAGCTGACCGGCCTGATGGACGTCGCCGACCAGTTCTGATGGACAGTTCAGCCGACTGACAGCATCTTCATGGCAATGCGTCCAGCCGGGACAGGCCAGTCGCAACGGGGGAGCAACGCCATGGTCGACGATCATTCCACGCCCCCGGCGGGGAAAAACGGGACGGCAGGCAGGGACGAAGCGGCAGCGCAGCGCGCCGAAGCGGCCGCGATTCGCCGTCGCTGGATCACGCTGGGCGAGATATTGGCGGTGGTCGCGGTCCTCATTTCCGGGCTGACGCTCTGGAACAGCTGGTCCGAGCGCCGCGACACCGCCGCGCGCGAAGCCGCGCAGGAGGCGCGCACCTCCGGCAAGGCCGCGATGCTGGTCCTCACCGCCACGCCCGCCGCACGCGGCACCCGGCTGGAGATCGCCCCAGCGGCCCAGGGCCAGACGATCCAGAGCCAGACCATCCGCTTTCCCGAAGACCTGAAACTCGCGCCGGTGAACACCGCCGGCGAAGCGCGAATCGAGTCGGACTGGTTCGAGGAGGCGCTGAAGAATGCGCGCGGCCGGGCCGGCATGCCCGACGACAGCCGCGGCGACGAACGGCTGCCCGTCGCGATCGAGACGCTGTTCGTGGTCGATGGCGACAGCTATCGCGACACCGCCATCTACGACATCGGCTATGCGGTGAAGGGGCGGACCTTCGTCGGCCATCGCGTCACGCTGAGCGGGCTTTCGCTGGTCCAGCATGCGCCGCCGGACAAGGCGCAGGCCCGGGTGAACATGCGCTGGGTCCGGGGCCTGCCGCCCTTCCGCGAATAGGCGCCCGGCCCACCCGGACGAGCACCCCAAAAGAAAAAGAGCGCGGAAACGATCCGCGCCCTCTTCATCTTGGCATTGCCGTTCGATCAGCCGACGATTTCGTCCGCCTTGAAGAAATAGGCGATCTCGATCGCGGCATTGTCTTCGCTGTCCGAACCATGGACCGAGTTCGCCTCGATCGATTCCGCCAGTTCCTTGCGGATCGTGCCGGCATCGGCATTGGCGGGGTTGGTGGCGCCCATGATGTCGCGGTTGCGCTTCACGGCGTCTTCGCCCTCAAGCACCTGCACCACGACCGGGCCGGAGATCATGAAGCTGACCAGATCGGCGAAGAAGGGGCGCTCCTTGTGGACGGCATAGAAGCCCTCGGCCTGTTCGCGGGTCATCTGGATGCGCCTGGAAGCGACGACGCGCAGGCCGGCTTCCTCAAGCATCTTGGTGACCGCGCCCGTCAGGTTGCGACGGGTCGCGTCGGGCTTGATGATCGAAAAAGTGCGGGTAACGGCCATGGGATATGACTTTCCATCGTTCAATTATAGGGAAACTGCGGGCGCCTTTAGCCGCGTCGGATGACAACGGCAAGGCCATTGGCCGGCGCGGCGCCAGCGGGTTGCGCCATGACGGAGGGAGATGGGCGCGACAGCCCACCGAAATGGCGGTTTTTGGGCCGGGGCGTTGCGGGGAGAGGCAGGCGGGCGGCCCCGGGCGTGCAGGGCCGGGTGCCCGTTACGGCCCTTCCACCCATTTGCGGCCGTCCTGCCGCCAGAAATGGGTTTCCGCCTCTTCATTGCGGGCCAGCGCGCGCCATGCCGCCCGCGCGCCGTCGATCGTCTCGGCATCGAAGAAATAGAAGCTGCGGGCAAAGCCTAGCGCCTCGTCCCGCCACAGCCCGTCGGCCAGCGCGATGTTGGTCGCGCCATTGGCGGCTTCGCAGCTGGACGACAGCAGGATCGGCTGCGCCTCGTCCATCCCCTCCCCCGCTCGGGCATGGGCCAGGAAACTGGTGGGGGCACTGGTCCACAGCGCCTGGGAAATGCGCCGCAGCCGATCGTCATCCCCCACCACCACCAGCCGCGCGCCGCCGTCGAGCAGGCGGCCGGCGATCACCGGCAGCACCTGCTCCACCGGCTGGCGGCTGAGCTGGTAGAAATCGACGCGCATCGCGGGGCCGCGCCTTTTTCAGCGACCGGCGCGGCGCGCGGCCGGGATCATGCCTCGAACCTGTCGGCCACCAGCTGGTCGAGCAGGCGCACGCCAAAGCCGGTCGCGCCCTTGTCCCATGTCGCGCCGGGCTTGTCCGCCCACACCATGCCGGCAATGTCGAGATGCGCCCATTTCACGCCCTCGTCGACGAAACGCCTGATGAACTGCGCGGCGGTGATGGAACCGGCCCCGCGCGGACCGACATTCTTCATGTCGGCGATCGGGCTGTCGATCAGCTTGTTATAGGCGTCGGACAGCGGGAAGCGCCACAGCGGGTCGCCCGCCGTCTTGCCCGCCGCGATCAGATCGTCGGCCAGCCCGTCATCGTTCGAAAACACACCGGCATGCTGGTCGCCCAGCGAGATAATCATCGCGCCGGTCAGCGTCGCCAGGTCGATCACCACCTGCGGCTTGTAGGTCTTCTGCGCCCAGGTGACGGCATCGCACAGCACCAGCCGGCCTTCGGCATCGGTGTTGATGACTTCGATGGTCTGGCCCGACATCGACGTCACGATATCGCCCGGGCGCTGCGCATTGCCGTCCGGCATATTCTCGACCAGGCCGCAAATGCCCACGACATGCGCCTTCGCCTTGCGCGTGGCGAGCGCCATCATCGCGCCCGCGACCGCGCCGGCGCCGCCCATGTCCCACTTCATGTCTTCCATGCCGGCCGCCGGCTTGATGGAGATCCCGCCGGTGTCGAAGGTCACGCCCTTGCCGATCAGCACCAGCGGCGTTTCCTGCGCGCCGCCCGTGCCGTCCCATTTCATCGCGAGCAGCCGGGGCTTGCGCACCGAACCCTGCGCCACACCCAGCAGCGCGCCCATGCCGAGCGCGGCCATCTCCGTCTCGTCCAGCACGCTGATCTCGATGCCCAGTTCGGCCAGCGGGCGGCAGCGTTCCACGAAGCTCTCGGGATAGAGGATATTGGCCGGCTCGGACACCAGCTCGCGGGTGAAGGCCACGCCCTGCGCCACCGCCCGATGCCGCGCCCATGCCGTCGCGGCGCTCTCCTCGCTCGTCACCAGCGTGATCTGCATCAGCGTCGGCTTCGCCTTTTCGGGCTGGCGGGTGCGATAGGTGTCGATCCGCCAGGCGCGCAACACCGCGCCCAGGCCGACGCGCGCCGCGCCGTCGCCGGTCGCGCCGCCGGGAAAGGCGACCGCGGCATGCACCGCGCCGGAGGTCGCGAGCCGGGCGACCAGCGCCCCGCCGGCCCGCTCCATGTCCGCCGCCGTGCCGGCACCCGTGCCGACCAGCACGATCCGTACCGTCTCGCCCGCTTCCTCGGCAAAGCTCTCGAAGGTCGCGCCCGCCTCGCCGGCAAAGCGCGCCGCCTTTGCCCCGGCGACGATCGTGCGCGATGCTTCGACGGGAAGGTCGCCCAACGCATCCTTGCCGATCGCGAAGACCAGCGTGTCGGCTGCTGCGGGCCGGGAAGGACTGACGACGATTTCCATGTGGACTCCTTAGGAATGACAATCTTGGCGCGGACGGAACGCATGTTCCTGCGGCCGGGGATGTTTATGCCAGATAGTGCGCCGATGCGCGTCTGACCAGCGCTTCGACCGATTTCCGCCCGCTCTTGCGATGCAAGGCGATTGCGGCGCGGGCGAAGGGGTGCAATAGGCAGGTTTCATATTGCCTGGAAGCCGCGCGCCGACCCGATGATCTGCTCCCCGACCCGAATGTCCAGACCGCTGATAGGATGGAGCACGATCCTGCTGATGGCCGGCGCCAGCATGCCTGCGCGCGCGCAGGAGCTTCAGGCGCCGCAGGCCCAGCCGCCCGCCGCCGACGCGCCCGTCCCGGCAAGCGACGAGGAAATCGGCTTTGCCGCCGACCAGCTGCAATATGATTCCAATGCGGAGGTCGTGACGGCCAGCGGCAATGTGCAGCTGGTGCGGGAAGGCAACCGCCTGCGCGCCGACACCGTCGTCTGGCACCGTGACAGCGGCAAGGTGGAGGCGAGCGGCAATGTCTCCGTCACCGACCCGGAAGGCAATATCGCCTATGGCGACCGCTTCGACGTAACCGACACGCTGAAGGACGGCGTGGTGGAGAACATGCTGGTCGTGCTGCAGACCGGCGGCCGCCTCGCCTCCGTCAAGGGCGCGCGCAAGGACGGCATCTACACGCTCAACCACGCGGTCTACACGGCCTGCGCAGTGGAAACGAGCGCCGGATGCCCCAAGGAACCGACCTGGCAGATCAAGGCGGTGAAGGTCGTCTACAATCCCTTCCGCCAGCGCGTGACCTATACCGACGCGCGCATGGAGCTGTTCGGCCTGCCGCTCATTCCGCTGCCCGGCCTCTCCCATCCGGTAGGCGGCGGGGGCGGCAGCGGCCTGCTGGTGCCCGATTTCCGCTATGACCGGAACAATGGGGCGGACATCTCCCTGCCCTATTATCTCAAGATCGCGCCCAATCGCGACCTGACGATCACGCCGCATCTCTATTCGCAGGTGCTGCCGATGATCCAGGGCAGCTATCGCACCTTGCTGGACAAGGGCGCCTATCAGGTCACGGGCTACGCCACCTATGGCCGCCGCCAGTCGACCAGCGACCCCACGGTGACGCTCAGCACCCGGGATTTCCGCGGCTATATCGACGCCAGCGGCCGGCTGCAGCTCGACCCGGAATGGAGCGTCAGCGGTTCGCTGCGCGTCACCACCGACCGCACCTTCCTGCGCCGCTACGACATCAGCCGCGACGACCGGCTGCGCTCGACCCTCCAGGCCGAACGAATCGGCGAGAACAGCTATTTCTCGCTGGCCGGCTGGGCCGCGCAGACGCTGCGCACCAACGACAGCCAGGGCCATGTGCCGATCGCCCTGCCGGTCATCGACTGGCGCCTGCGCCTGCCCGACCCGATCCTGGGCGGCAGGCTGCAGATCCAGGCGAACAGCCTTGCGATCACCCGCACCACGGGGCAGGACACCCAGCGCGCCTTCGGCGCCGCCGAATGGAACCTGCGCACGCTGACCGGCCTGGGGCAGGAAATCACGCTGACCGGCTATCTGCGCGGCGACGTCTATCACAGCGACCAGAATGAGCTGACCTCGACCGTCATCTACCGCGGCGATTCCGGCTGGCGCGCGCGCGGCATCGCGGCGGCGGCGGCCGACATGCGCTGGCCCTTCATCGGCGAGGCGTTCGGCGGCACCCAGCGGATCACCCCGCGCGTGCAGATCGTGGCATCGCCCCGGATCGCCAACATGTCCGTGCCCAATGAAGACGCCCGCGCCGTCGATCTGGAGGACAGCAACCTCTTCGCGCTCAACCGCTTCGCCGGCTATGACCGGTTCGAGGATTCGAGCCGCGTCACCTATGGCCTGGAATATCAGCTGGATCGGCCGAACCTGTCGGTCGACATGGTCGTGGGCCAAAGCTATCGCCTCAATTCGCGCGGCACATTGTTGCCCGACGGCACCGGCCTGTCCGACAAGACGTCCGACATCGTCGGCCGCACCACCATCCGCTATCGCAATCTGGTCAGCTTCATCCACCGCTACCGGCTGGACAAGGACAATCTGGCCATCCGCCGCAACGAGGTCGACGCCACGATCGGCAGCAAGAAGACCTATGCCATGGTCGGCTATCTGCGGCTCAACCGCAATGCCGACACGACGTTCGAGGACCTGAGCGACCGCGAGGAGCTGCGCCTTGGCGGCCGGGTGCAGTTCGCGCGGTTCTGGTCCGCCTTCGGCTCGACGGTGATCGACCTGACCAGCTCGAAGGAAGACCCGCTCTCCCTTTCCGACGGCTATCAGCCCGTGCGCCACCGGCTGGGCATCGCCTATGCGGACGACTGCCTGGAACTGGGGCTGACGTGGAAGCGGGACTATCGCGTCGTGGGCGATGCGCGGCGTGGCAACAGCTTTCTGCTGCGACTCGCTTTTCGCAATCTTGGCATATAAGAGGAGCGACCTGATGCCGTTGGACAACCGGCCTGCGGGGCAGCTCTGCTCAGCGCCGGTTAATGCCGAACGGCCCATGAAACGATGCACGCCGTCCGCCGGTCGACCATGTGGAGAGTAACCTCGTCGATGAAGTTTTCCGTGTCTGCCGCCCGCTGGGCGAATTATGCGCTGCCCGTCCTGGGCACGGTTTCGCTGTGCCTGGCCGCAACCGCTCCGGCCCAGACCGTCGGCGAGGAAGGGATGGACCTGCCCTCCGCCAGCCTCAACCTGCCCAAGGACATTTCCTTCTTCGGCAAGACCGATCCCAATGTCCGCAAGGCGACGGCGATCGTCAACGGCCGGATCATCACCGGCACGGACATCGATCAGCGCCTGGCGCTCATCATCACCGCCAATGGCGGCAAGGTGTCCGACGAGGAGAAGGAAAGGCTGCGCCTGCAGGTGCTGCGCAACCTGATCGACGAGACGCTGCAGATTCAGGAAGCCGCCGCCAACGACATCAAGGTCGACAGGGCGGAGATCGACCAGAGCTATGAGCGGGTCGCGGCGAATTTCCGCAAGTCGCCCACCGACTTCGAAAAATATCTGCGCGAGCAGGGCAGCTCGTCGGCCAGCATCAAGCGCCAGATCGAAGGCGAGCTGGCCTGGAACCGCCTGCTGCGCCGCAATGTGCAACCCTTCGTCAATGTCGGCGAGGACGAGGTGCGCTCGGTCGTCGACCGCCTGAACGCGGCCAAGGGCAGCGACGAGTTCCGCATCGGCGAAATCTACCTGTCGGCAACGCCCGAAAACAGCGAGCAGATTGCCGCCAACGCCCGCAACATCATCGACCAGATCAAGCAGGGCGGCTCCTTCGCCGCCTATGCGCGCCAGTTTTCGGAAGCCTCGACCGCAGCGGTCGGCGGCGATCTGGGCTGGGTCCGCCCGGCGCAGCTGCCCGACGAGCTGGCCCGCGCGGCCAGCGACATGAACGTCGGCCAGATCGCCGGCCCCGTTCCCGTCCCCGGCGGCTTCAGCCTGATCTACGTCATGGACAAGCGCAAGGTGCTGACCGCCGATCCGCGCGACGGCATCATGAGCCTCAAGCAGCTTTCGCTCCAGTTCCCCGCGGGCACGACCAAGGAGCAGGCCAATGCAAAGGCCGCCGCCTTCGCCGCCGCCGCCAAGGAGATCAAGGGATGCGGCGCGGCCGACCAGGTCGGCAAGACCATCGGCGCCGACGTGGTGGACAATGACGGCGTGAAGGTGCGCGACCTGCCGCCGCAGCTGCAGGACATGCTGCTCGCCCTCCAGATCGGCGAATCGACGCCGCCCTTCGGCTCCGTCACGGATGGCGTGCGCGTCCTCGTGATGTGCGGCCGCGACGAGCCGCAGGCGGCCGGCGCACCGTCCTTCGAGCAGATCATGGCGCAGATGGAGGATGAGCGGGTGAACAAGCGGGCGCGCATCTATCTGCGCGACCTGCGTCGTGACGCCGTCATCGACTATAACTGATGGCGGCCGTGGCGAGCGGCACGCATCCGCCTCTCCCGCCCTTCGCCATTTCGCTTGGCGATCCGGCGGGCATCGGGCCCGAAGTGGTGGGCAAGGCATGGGACATGCGCGACGCGCGCGGCCTGCCCGGCTTCTTCGCCATCGGCGACGCACGGTCCCTGCGCGCGGCGTGGCGTGGCCCCATCGCCGAAATCTCCAGCCCTGAAGAGGCGTCCGCCGCCTTTGCCAGTGCGCTCCCCTGCCTCAACGTCGCCGATGCGGGGGAGGTCGTTCCCGGCCAGCCCACCATCGAGGGCGCGCATACCGCCCTGCAGGCGCTGGAGGTCGGCGTCGGCCTTGCCCGCGCGGGATCGGCGGCGGGGCTCATCACCGCCCCGGTCGGCAAGACGCAGCTTTACGGCATCGGCTTCACCCATCCCGGCCAGACCGAATTCGTCGCCGAACGGTGTGGCGTGGCGCCTGAAAATGCGGTGATGATGCTGGCGGGGCCGGGCCTGCGCGTCGTCCCCATCACCATCCATATCCCGCTGAGCGCGGTGCCGACCGCGCTCACCACCGACCTCATCCGCGCCCGCGCGCTGGTGACGGCGCGGGGGCTGCAACGCAATTTCGGCATCGCCGCCCCACGCCTTGCCGTCGCCGGCCTCAACCCGCATGCCGGCGAGCAGGGCGCGCTGGGCCGCGAGGAGCTGGACATCATCATCCCCGCCATCGAGGCGCTGGCCGCCGAGGGACTGTCGATCAGCGGCCCGCAGGCGGCCGACGGCATGTTCCACCCCCGCGCCCGCGAAACCTACGATGCGGCGCTGTGCATGTATCACGATCAGGCGCTGATCCCCATCAAGACGCTGTATTTCGACGATGGCGTCAACATGACCCTGGGCCTGCCGATCATCCGCACCTCGCCCGATCACGGCACCGCCTTCGGCATTGCGGGGCACAATGTCGCCAATCCGGGCGCGACCATCGCGGCGATCCGCATGGCGGCGTCGGCCGCGCGCCACCGCCTCGCCTTCGAGGGCTGAGCCCCGTATGACCGCCCCGGCAGACCCGCCCCCTGCCCGCCCGGCACTGCGGCCCAAGCTCCCCCCATTACGGGAGGTGATCGCCGCCCACGGCCTGCAGGCGAGCAAGGCGCTGGGGCAGAATTTCCTGTTCGACGAACAGCTGCTGGACCGCATCGCCGCCATTCCCGGCCCGCTCGCCGGCAAGGCCGCGTTCGAGGTCGGCCCCGGCCCCGGCGGCCTCACCCGCGCGCTGCTGCGCGCCGGGGCGCAGGTGGTGGCGGTGGAGCGCGACCATCGCTGCCTGCCCGCGCTTGCCGAACTGTCGGATGCCTTTCCCGGCAAGCTCACCGTCATCTCCGGCGATGCCATGGCGCTCGATGCGCGGGCGCTGGCGGGCGAAGGCGCGCATATCGTCGCCAACCTGCCCTATAATGTCGGCACCGCCCTGCTCATCGGCTGGCTCTCCCAGCCCTGGGAGGGGGAAGCCGGCCGCCCATGGTGGTCGTCCCTCACGCTCATGTTCCAGCAGGAAGTGGCCGAGCGGATCGTCGCGACGCCGGGCAGCGACCATTATGGCCGCCTTGCCGTGCTCGCCCAGTGGCGCGCGCGCGCGAAGATCGCGATGAAGGTCCACCGCAGCGCCTTCACCCCGCCGCCCAAGGTGATGTCCGCCGTCGTCCATATCGAACCCATGGATGCACCCGAGGGCGTGGACCTCAGGAAACTGGAACAGCTCACCGCCGCCGCCTTCGGCCAGCGCCGCAAGATGCTGCGCCAGAGCCTGAAGGGCGTGCCCGGCGCGCTGGACGCGCTCGCCACCCTGGGCATCGCCGCGGACCGGCGGGCGGAAACGCTGACGGTCGGCGATTTCGTGGACCTTGCGCGGATATTGAGCGCAGGGTGAGGCATGGCCTGCGGGGCGTCCGTCATGGGCGGTCATGGCAAATCTACCGGCGGTAGCGCTTGAGTCATGACGCTCCCTTCAAACCCTCCCGCCTCCAGCCGCTTCAACGATTGCAACTGTCACCAACCCGCGCGATAGCGTCAGCCGTGTTCATGCGTGCTCCCAAAACCACCGCGCTCGCCGCCGGGCTCCTTTCCGCCACGGGCTTTGCGCCGCTCCACTTCTGGCCGCTGACCATCGCGTGCCTCGCCATGCTGGCGCAGCTTATCGCCGATGCGCCGGACAGGCGATCCGCCTTCCTGCGCGGCTGGCTGTTCGGGCTCGGCCATTTCACCGTCGGCCTCAACTGGATCGCCCACGCCTTCACCTTCCAGGACGCGATGCCGCACTGGTTCGGCTATGGCGCGGTCGTCCTGCTCTCGCTCTATCTGGCGATCTATCCGGCGCTTGCCGCCCTTGCCGCATGGTGGGGGCGCAAGCGCCTCGCCCTCCCGCTCCCCGGCTTCGTCCTGCTGTTCGCCGCTGCGTGGATCATGGCCGAATGGCTGCGCGCCACGCTGTTCACCGGCTTTGCCTGGAACCCGATGGGCGCCCTCTGGCTGCCCAGCGGCGCGGCGGTGGCCGCCACGATCATCGGCACCTACGGACTTTCGGGGCTGGCGATCCTGGCCGGCGGCGGCGTGCTGCTTGCTATCCGCCGGCATGCGAAGGCCGCCACGGCCATCATCTTGCCGCTATGTGCGCTCATCTTCTGGGGCCAGATCGCGACCCATGGCGCGGGACCGGCAGGCACCATCCGCATCCGCGTGGTCCAGCCCAATATCGGCCAGCAGGACAAATATGTGGACGCGTTCGAGGAACGCAATTTCCAGAAGCTCGCCACCCTGTCCGGCCGCGCATCCGACACGCCGCGCCTGATCTTCTGGCCCGAAGCCGCCGTGCCCGCCTATCTGGACATGGAGCCGGAATGGCGCTTCCGCATCGCCGGCCTGCTCGGCCCCAACGACCTGCTGCTGCTCGGCGGATCGAAGGTCTATTTCAAGGACAAGCCGATCGCCCTGCCAGGCGGCGGCGCCTATACCGACCGCGTCATCGCGGGCGCCGCCAACAGCCTGTGGGCGCTGACCCCCGATGGCCGCCTGACCGGCCGCTATGACAAGGCGCATCTTGTCCCCTATGGCGAATATCTGCCGATGCGCGCGCTGCTGGCGCCGCTGGGCCTTTCCCGCCTCGTCCCCGGAGACGTCGATTTCTGGCCCGGCCCCGGCGCGCAAAGCCTGCCGCTGCCCGCCGCGCCCGGCCGCCCGGCGATGAAGATGGGTGGCCAGATCTGTTATGAGATCATCTTCTCCGGCCATGTCGTGGACGCGGCGAATCGCCCCGCCTTCATCTTCAACCCCTCCAACGACGCATGGTTCGGCAGCTGGGGCCCGCCGCAGCATCTCGCCCAAGCCCGGCTCCGCGCGATCGAGGAGGCGATGCCGATCATCCGCTCCACCCCCACCGGCATTTCCGCCGTGGTCGATGCCCAGGGCCGCGTGCGCAAAAGCCTGCCGCATCAACGCGCAGGCTATATCGACACGCTGCTGCCCCCGCCCGCCGGCCCCACGCCATTCTCGCGCATGGGCAATGTCGCGCCGATGCTGCTTGCGATCATGCTTTTCGGCTTGGCCGTTGCCTTGCGGCGAAGGGCTCGCTAAAGGGCATATAAATAATTCTTTATATCGCTTTTCCACCGCAGCCGATAATCGGAGTCCCATGCGCAGCAATTATCTCTTCACCTCGGAAAGCGTGTCCGAGGGCCATCCCGACAAGGTCGCCGATCAGATTTCCGACTCGATCGTCGATCTCTTCCTGTCCAAGGACCCTGAAGCCCGCATCGCGTGCGAGACGCTGACGACGACTCAGCTCGTGGTGCTCGCCGGCGAAATCCGCTGCAAGGGCGTCTATGAGGACGGCGCATGGGCGCCGGGTGCCCAGGAGGAAATCGAAAAGACCGTCCGCGAGACGGTGAAGAAGATCGGTTACGAGCAGGACGGCTTCCACTGGCAGACCTTCCGTTTCGAAAACAACCTGCACGGCCAGTCCGCGCATATCGCACAGGGCGTCGACGCCAGCGGCAACAAGGATGAAGGCGCCGGCGACCAGGGCATCATGTTCGGTTTCGCCTGCGACGAAACCCCGGACCTGATGCCGGCGACGCTGGACTACAGCCACAAGATCCTGGCGAAGATGGCCGCCGACCGCCACTCCGGCGCGGCCCCTTTCCTGGAGCCCGACGCCAAGAGCCAGGTCACGCTGCGCTTCAACGACGGCAAGCCGGTCGCCGCCACCGCGATCGTCGTCTCCACCCAGCATGGCAAGGGCTATGACGAGGGCGAGAAGGAAGCCGAGCTGAAGGATTATGTGAAGGGCGTGATCGCGGGCATCCTGCCTGCCGACCTGCTCTCGGACGAGACCGTCTATCACATCAACCCGACCGGCAGCTTCGAGATCGGCGGGCCCGATGGCGACGCGGGCCTGACCGGCCGCAAGATCATCGTCGACACCTATGGCGGCGCCTCGCCCCATGGCGGCGGCGCGTTCAGCGGCAAGGACCCGACGAAGGTCGACCGTTCGGCCGCTTATATCACGCGCTATCTGGCGAAGAACATCGTCGCGGCCGGCTTGGCCAAGCGCTGCACCATCCAGCTCGCCTACGCCATCGGCGTGTCGGAGCCGCTGTCGCTCTATGTCGACACCCATGGCACCGGCACCGTCGGCGACGACAAGATCGAGGATGCGATCAAGGGCATCAAGGAACTGGGCAGCCTCACCCCGCGCGGCATCCGTACGCATCTGGGCCTCAACAAGCCGATCTACCAGCCGTCTGCCGCCTATGGCCATTTCGGCCGCAAGCCCGAAGGCGACTTCTTCCCCTGGGAAAAGACCGATCTGGTCGACAAGCTGAAGGCCGCGCTCGGCGCCTGAGCCGTCTCCGGACAGGAAAACAGGAAAAGGGCGTCCCGTCGGGGCGCCCTTTTCGTTTGTCGGCTCCGGCGCCCGGAAATCGCTCGCGGAAGAGCGCAGGCGAACCGGCCCGCGCCACTTCGAATGCCCCTGAATCTGTGCTATAAGGATCGCACTTCGGCCGCTCAGGAGGCGTTTCGATGGCAAGATGGGAATTTAAGGGCCGCGAACTTGTAAACTGCTCTTGCGACTATGGTTGCAACTGTCAGTTCAATGGTCTCCCGGACAAGGGCCACTGCCACGCCGTGGCCGGCATCCAGATAGACGAGGGTCATCATGACGAAACCCGCCTTGACGGGCTGCGGATCGCCGCGATCTTCAAATGGCCCGGGCCGATCCACGAGGGTCATGGCGAGGCGCTGGCCTTTGTCGAGAAACGCGCCACGGAAGATCAGCGGAACGCCCTGCTCAGGATCATGACCGGGCAGGATACGGACCCGTTCGCAACCATGTTCGCCGTTTATGCCTCGACTGTCGAAACCATGCATCCCCCGGTGTTCACGGACATCGACCTGGACCTCGACATCGAAGCCCGGCGCGGCCGCATGGTGATCGACGGCTATGTGGAGATGATCGGCGAGCCGATCCGGAACAAAGTGACCGGCGCGCAGGCCCGTGCGCAGATCGTCCTGCCAGAAGGCTTTGAATATACGGTGGCGGACATCGGCAGCGCATCGAGCAGGACCACCGGCCCGATGATGCTCGAACTTTCGGACAGCTACGGCCAGTTCGCCAACATCCATCTCAACAGCAACGGTGTTGTCCGCACCTGAACGCCTCCCGCCCGGCCGGGTCGCGCTGACGGACCGGATCGTGCGCCAGGAGCGCGCGGTGATCGTCGGCGCGATTGCCCTGCTCGCCGGCCTGGCCTGGTTCTGGACGGCGACCGGCGCCGGGATGCCGATGGACCAAGGCATGATGACCGGCATGCCACCGCCCGGCCCGCCGCCTCTTCTGCTCACCCTGTTGATGTGGTGGGTCATGATGGCGGCGATGATGCTGCCCTCTGCCGCACCCACTATTCTGCTCTATGGTCGCGTCCGGCGTGAACGAAGCGGCCGATCCGCAATCGCCCCCTCTGCAATCGCCTCCTCCGGGATATTCCTGTCGGGCTATCTGCTCGCCTGGCTGGCGGCCTCCGCGATTGCCGCCGCCCTGCAGATCCTGGCCACGCGCATCGGGTGGGTGGACGCGGTGTCGATGCGGGCCACCCACGCCCCGCTCGCGGCGGCAACGCTGATCGCCGCCGGCCTCTACCAGATGTCGCCCATCAAGAATGTCTGCCTCATCCATTGCCGTTCGCCCGCCATGTTCCTGTCGCGCCACTGGCGTCCGGGGCTGGGCGGCGCGCTGAGGCTTGGCCTGCTGCACGGTGGATATTGCATAGGCTGTTGCTGGCTGTTGATGGCCGTGCTGTTCGCCGGCGGTATCATGAACTATTGGTGGATCGCGGGGCTGACCGCTCTGGTTTCCGCCGAAAAGCTCCTGCCTGCCGGCAAAACCCTGTCACGCATTGCCGGTATGGCGCTTATGCTCTGGGGCGTGGCTCTTGTCGCAGCATGAACGACGCAGGGGATGGCATGCACCTGTCCCATACATGACCGAAAGGTAACTTTGCCGGGGCCATCGGCCGGAATATGAAGGCATCGTCCGTCGCATTCATCGGCGCCGGCATATTTCTCGGGAAAGGATCGGCCATGAAAAAGACGTCGGCCATGAAAAAGACAATCGCGACTGCCCTGCTCACCCTGTCGCTGGTCGCCGGCGCGGCGGCCCCCGCTTATGCCGCCCCCTGCAAGGACGCCAAGGGCAAGTTCGTCAAATGCCCGCCCAAGCCGGCGGCGCCGGTCAAGAAGGCGCCGTGCAAGGACGCCAAGGGCAAATTCATCAAATGTTCGAAATAAGGGCCTGTTGATCGGCACGGGATCGGCACGGGCGGCGGCTGGACAGCGGCCGCCGCCCGCGCGTGCCCAGCGCCGCCGCCCGCTCCTCCCTCGCCCGCCATCATCTCCCGCCTTGCCCCCTGCGCCCGCGCCCGCTAAGCGCGCTCCCCATGACCGCGCATAAATCCGGCGATCCCACGACGCTCAACCGCCTTTACGGCCGCCAGTCCGGGCACAAGCTGCGGGCCGGGCAGCAGGAGCTGGTCGACAGCCTGCTCCCCGCGCTTTCCGTGCCGGAAGAAGGCCCGATCACCGCCGCCGCCCTGTTCGGCGCAAGTGCGCATGGGGATCGCCCCCTGCATTTCGAGATCGGCTTCGGTGGCGGCGAGCATCTCGCCTATCGCGCCGACATGCTGCCCGATCATGGCTTCATCGGCTGCGAGCCCTTCCTGAACGGCGTCGTCACCGCGCTGGGCCATATCCGCGACGGTGGCTTGGGCAATGTCCGCCTGCACATGGGCAATGCGCTGGACGTGCTCGCCCGCGTGCCGGACGGCGCCCTGAGTTTCGTCTATCTGCTGCATCCCGATCCCTGGCCCAAGGCCCGCCATGCCAAGCGGCGGATGATGAACCCCGGCCCCGTCGCCATGATCGCCCGCAAGCTCAAGCCCGGCGGCGAATTCCGCTTCGGCACGGACCATCCCGTCTATGTGCGCTGGGCGATGATGGTGATGAACGGCCACCCCGCCTTCGACTGGCTGGCATCCGGCCCGCAGGATTTCCTCACCCGCCCCGGCGGCTGGCCCGAAACCCGCTATGAAGCCAAGGCCCGCCGCCTTGGCCATGAGGTCTGGTACTTCCGATACGTGCGGATTTAGATCAATGACTTACCATAACTAATTCATGTATTTCAGTAGTTTAATCCGAAACACGCCGCCGCCTGCCGCCGCCGGTTTCCGTTTCGGTGATTGCTGGGTGATTACTTTTCTGGTACATGAGGTTCGTCATGGCCACCGGGAAAATCACCAAGCGAACCCTAGACGCGCTCCAGGCAGGCGCTGTTACCGGCTTCCTTTGGGATGACGAACTGAAGGGGTTCGGAGCGAAGATCACGGCGGGCGGCTCTGCATCCTATGTCGTCCAGTATCGGATGGGTGGCCGCGAGGCGAAGACGCGTCGCTACACGATCGGCGGTCATGGCTCGCCATGGACGCCCTTCACCGCTCGCGAGGAGGCGACGAGACTCCTCCGCCTTGTCGCCCAAGGGATCGACCCCGTCGCATCGGACAAGCAGCGACGGCGCGAGGCCGTCGACCTTGCCTTTTCCAACTACGCCGACCGCTTTGCGGCGGACTGCAAAGGGAAAGGTTGGTCGACGCTCGTTACGCGATCACTTCACCTACACGTCAAGCCCGTCCTGCGGGACAAGGCGCTCCCTACAATCACGCGCATTGATGTGGTGGCCGTGTTCGATCGCATGCCCGCAGATCAGGCCGCCAATCGCCGCAACGTGTTTGCGGTGCTGAGGCGCCTATTTCGATGGGCGGTGAGCCGTGGCGACATCGACAGAAGCCCGATGGAAGGCATGGAAACGCCGAAGGCCGTTAAACCTCGCGAGCGCTGGCTGAGCGACAGCGAGCTGGCGAGAGTCTGGCTTCAGGCGGCCGAATGCCATCGGTGCTTCGGCCCCATCGTTCGGCTTCTGATCGCCACGGGTCAGCGACGCGAAGAGATTGGTGGGCTTCACTGGCATGAGTTGGATCGCGGGGAACGTGAGATGCGGCTGTCCGGCGATCGAACAAAGAACGGCGAGCCGACCACCATACCGCTCAACGACCTCGCGGTGTCCGAACTCGACAAAATGGCGGGGAGTGAAAAGTGGCCAATTCGCGGGAGGGTGTTTCCAACGGCGACCGGCGCCGCGTTCACGGCTTATCACAAGGGCAAGACGAAGCTCGATAAGCTGATCTCAAAGGATGGCGGCAGTTCCATCCTGCCTTGGCGCCTCCATGACCTCAGGCGAACATTGGCAACTGGGTTCCAAAGATTGGGCGTTCGGTTTGAGGTGACCGAAGCGGTGCTCAACCACGTCGGAGGTTCGCGTTCTGGAGTGGCGGGCATCTACCAACGTCACGACTGGAAACCTGAAAAGCGCGAAGCGCTAGCGATGTGGAATGATCACCTCTCCAGCGCGATCGAGGCAGCGCAAAATAATGCCACGTGATTGACCCGCAGCGCCAAGCCTTCTGCCGTGCATACGAAGCGTCATTACCTTTGCACGGCTTAATGGGGCCGTTGATGTGCTATCAGAAAGCGCACGGCTCGGATTGAAAGATTGGCGGAAGGTTGAGGGACCACAACTACGAATAGCGCGGCGACCGCAGCCGCGTCCGACGTCAGGAGGCGTCGCCCATATGTTTTCGTTTTTCAACCGCAGGGCGCGCAAGCTGAACGGCCAGCAAGGCGGCTTCTCTCTGACATGGGTTCTGTTTCCCTCTGTCGTGCTGGTCATGGCGATGGTCTTCATGGCGGTCCAAATTCTAGCGATCTTGCCTGATGCGGTTTCTCACTCGCTCGCAGAGCGGATGGAGCCTGACAACCTTGCCCGCGAGGCGAGCGCAAATCTGCCGCTGATCCTGTTGATTGTCGGGTTCATGATGGCGGGCATTTTCGTCGCGTTGCGCATTGGCTTACGGCCACTGAGGCAAATTTCCGAGCGCGCCGCTGGCATTGGGCCTGCCACGATTAGCCAGCGCCTCCCTCTGAGTTCGACACCGCGAGAGGTTGTGCCCCTTGTAATCGCCTTCAATGCCACCCTCGACCGGCTGGAGGCGGGATGGCGCGCCCAGCGCGAATTTTCCGCCAATGCCGCGCATGAGTTGCGCACCCCGCTGGCGACCCTGCGGGCACAGGTCGAAAGCCTGTTGGAGCCGGAAGAGCAGAAAGACGCCATAGAGGAATTTGAGCGCCTTGGGCGCCTGATCGCTCAACTACTGGCGCTGGCCGAGACCGACAGTGGAGAGGATTTACTCACAGTCTCCTTTGATCTCGTAGCATTGGCCCGCACCGTCACCAGTGAGATGGCGAGTGCCGTCGTGGCAGGCGGTCGCGGTATTGCCTTCGAAAGTGCCTGTGAGCGATGGGCATGCGAAGGCGCGCCTGGCCTGGTGGAAGTGGCGATCCGCAACCTGCTCGAAAACGCCACGCGCCATACGCCGTCCGGCAGCGAAATCGTTGTCTCGATCGACCCAGCGGGTCGCCTCAGCGTCAGTGATGACGGGCCGGGCGTTCCGCCGGGATTTCACGATCGCCTGTTTCAGCGGTTCAGCAAAGCCGATGCTCAAGGGTTCGGGGCCGGCCTTGGGCTCTCGATCGTCAGCCGGGTGATGGTGCTGCACGGTGGCGCGGCGCGACTGGGTCCGTCGGAAACCGGAGCGTGCTTTGTGTTGGACTTTACCGAAGGGGATGATGCGACCGCCAATGCGGCGGGCAACTCTCGATCCTGGCGCCGCTCCGCATCAAACCCCACGGCGCTGACCAGCGACTTGCGAAGTTCAAGCGCATGAGGGTGCTCTTTGTCGAAGACAACACAAAGCTAGGCGAGGCGACGCGAAAGTCCCTAATTCGCACGGGCTTCTCGGTCGATCTCTTCCAAACGCCTGAGGATGGTTGGCACGCCTGGCAGATGGTGCCTTATGACGTCGTCATCCTCGACATCATGTTGGCGCGGCATAACGTGCTGGAAACGCAAAGCGGGCTGGATCTTCTGGCCCGTATTCGCGCCGCCGGCATTTCTACGCCTGTGCTGCTGCTCACCGCGCTTGGAAGCGTCAACGAGCGCGTGCGCGGTCTCGACGCCGGTGCAGACGATTATCTGGTCAAGCCCTTCGCTATGGAAGAACTCGTCGCGCGATTGAAGGCGCTGGGACGGCGGCCGCTTCCTCTCGCCGAGGAGGTGATCCGCTATGGCGATGTCGTCTATGACATTCCGTCCAGGGAATTGGCGGTTGGCGATGGCCGCGCCAGCCTGTCGCGGGGCGAGAGCATCATCCTTGAACGCTTCCTGCGGGCGCCGGAGCGGGTCATTACCAAGGCGCAGCTCGGCGAGAGCCTTCATTCGATGGACCAGGATTATACCGAAAATTCGATCCACGTTCATATGCACCGGGTGCGCAGCAAACTGGCGGATTTAGGCGCGCGCGTCTCGATCCGAACTTTGCGAGGCCTCGGCTACATGGCGGTTGCGACGCCGGAAGGCACACTGGCATCGCGTTAGTTGCCGACCGTCGCGAACGCCTGATTTCTACCAAATAAAGCTTCGCGCCTGAAAGGTTGGCGGAAGATTCGGGCTTCAGGAGATCGGTCTCACCGGCTGGAGACCGACAATGAATTCGAAGGCAGCAAAGGCGTGCGCCACATCCATCGCGATTGTCCGGTGTATCCGGGCTGATGTGGGAAAGTCCTGATGCCCGGCTCGTTGACGCAACTCGAACGGGCGGTGATCGCGCTCGCGCGCAATGATCCAGCATCGAGTTTGAAGCGGCCCGGTCGCGCGGCGCGCTGGCTTCGCGGATCAGGCTTCACGCCTCTGCCACTCGCCAACCAGAGGCTCGAAGCTCTCCGGCGCTACGCGATCCTGCGCCGTGTGCACGGCAGTGGCCTGGCTCATCAGGAACGCGAAAACCTCTTCAATTCGGGGTTCGCCCGAGGGCTCATCGAAGAAATCGACGATCTGACAGCCGAGACCGGGCCGAGGGATCGACCGTCCGACCTCGCGCGCCACCTCGCTTTATCGCCAGCCCCGGCGATCCCCCGATCAATAACCACAGGATCAAACATGCAAAACTCTTCCCATATGCGCGCTCGTCTAGTCATGGTTGCCGCGGCGCTTCCTTTTATCCTCTGGCACGGTATCGCCCAGGCACAGACCGAGCCGCCGGTCAATCCGGCGGTCGCGGCACCGCCCGCCGAGGGGCCGCCGGAGGATGGTCCGGGCGGTCCGGGTGGCCCCGATGGCGACCATTTCGCGATCGGTGTCGGCGGCATCTATCAACCCGCCTATATGGGCTCCGACAAGTATCGGTTTCAGCCTCTGCCAGCGATCGACATCAAATATGGCCGCTTCTTCGCCAACTTCCAAAATGGCATTGGCGCCAACCTTGTGGATCGGCGTGCAAAAAGGACCCCGTTAGCGGGGTGATCGGCGTCTAAAAGGGACCCCTCATTTCGATGGTTT